>NZ_CP069372.1 GCF_019623905.1 Neotabrizicola shimadae
ATGGACCCAGCTGCGTTGCGCCAGAAACTGACAGCCCTGATCGCCACCTGGGAAAATGAGGTGGTCGAGTTCAAGGAGGCGTCCAATTCCTATCCCACGTCCGATATCGGGAAGTATTTCTCTGCCTTGTCCAACGAAGCCAACCTGAAGGGTGCTGATGCAGGGTGGCTTGTGTTCGGGGTGAGAAACAAAAGCAGGACAGTCGTAGGGTCGGATTATCGCATCGCGCCGGAGCATCTACAGAGCTTGAAGCAGCAGATCGCCGAAGGGGCGGACCCCACGACGACGTTCCGAAATATCTACGAGATCACAGTGGACGGTCACCGCGTGGTGTTGATGGAAATTCCACCAGCCCCGCGTGGTATTCCGATTGCATGGCAAGGCCATTACTTCGCCCGTGCAGGTGAAAGTCTCTCTCCATTGGGGCTGGCCAAGCAGGACGAAATTCGCGCACAAACGCTGGATAGCGATTGGAGCGCACAGGTCGTGGACGGGGCCACGCTGGACGATCTGGACCCGCAAGCGGTGGAGCGCGCGCGCCGGGACTTTGCGCTGAAACATCAGAACAGGATCGACGCAGAGGAGGTGCGCGGCTGGCCGGTGGCGACCCTTCTGGATCGGGCCAAGGTCACTCAGCGTGGACAGGTGACGCGCACCGCGCTGCTGCTCTTGGGCCGCGCGGAGAGCGCGTATCTGCTGTCACCCCACCCCGCCCAGATCACGTGGAAGCTGGTCGGGCAAGAAACGGCCTATGAACACTTCGGGCCACCGTTCCTGTTGTCGACGTCGCAGCTGTATCAACGCGTTCGCAACATCCAGCTGCGGCTGTTGCCCGATGACGAGCTGTTGCCGCATGAGGTGTCGAAATACGATCAGAAGGTGGTGTTGGAAGCGCTGCACAACTGCATCGCCCATCAGGACTACCGCCAGAACCAGCGGATCATCGTGACCGAGCGGCCAGATCGCTTGGTCTTCGAGAACGCGGGCCATTTCTACGAAGGCGCGCCCGAAGATTACGTGCGCGGCGACAAGACACCGAGGGGCTATCGAAACCCCTACCTGGTGCAGGCCATGGTCGAGCTGAACATGATCGATCAGATGGGCTACGGCATCCAGCGCATGTATGAGATGCAGCGCAGGCGCTACCTCCCGATGCCGGATTATGAAGTGGCAGGGGATGCGGTCGTGATGACCTTGTATGGCGGGGTGGTCGATCCGGCCTACACCCGCGTGCTGATGGAGCATGGCGGTCTGAAGCTGGCAGATGTGCTGGCCCTCGACCGGGTGCAAAAGGGGCTAGAGGTGCCGGACGAGGCGGTCCGGGTGCTAAAGCGCAAGGGACTGATCGAGGGGCGCAGGCCGCGGTATCGCGTGTCATCGACCGTCGCTGCCGCCTCGGGCAAGAAGGCGGCCTACATCAAGACCCGGGCCTTCGATGACCAGCACTATGCCGATATGCTGGTGCAGTATTTAAGAGAGTTCGGCACCGCCTCACGAAAGGACGTTGATGACCTGCTGTGGGACAAGCTGAGCGATGCCTTGGATGAGGCTCAGAAAGCCAACAAAATTGGCAATCTTCTCAGCGGCTTGCGGCGGAAGGGCGTCATTTTTAACGCCGGTTCGAAGCCTGCCCCGGCCTGGAAGCTGAGCGAATGAAACGGGAACATCGTACGAAAGAAACTAAGCAAGAAGCGCTCGATTTAAGAAAGCGACAGCCATGAAGATCAAGTTCAAGTCGCAACCCTATCAGGCGCAGGCGGTCGATGCTGTGGTCGATTGCTTCGACGGCCAGCCCAGGCAAGATGTGCTGCGCTATACCATCGACCCCGGCACCGGCCCCCAGGCGCGGATGGAGATCGCAGGCTTCGGCAATGCGGAGCTGCTGCAGAGCCTGGATCTGCTTGGCAATATCCACAAGGTGCAACGCCGCGCGCTGCTACCGCTGTCCGAAGGCCTGACCTCCTACGTGGACGACAAGGGAAAAGCCAAGCCGCGCAGCTATAACCCCGGCGCGCGGGTGAACTTGGACGTCGAGATGGAGACGGGCACGGGCAAGACCTATGTCTACCTGCGCACCATGTTCGAGCTGCACAAGCGGTATGGCTGGTCGAAGTTCATCATCATGGTGCCTAGCGTCGCCATCCGCGAAGGCGTGGCCAAGTCGATCCAGATGACGGCTGAGCATTTCCAGCAAGAATACGGGAAAAAGCTGCGAGCGTTTGTGTACAACTCCAAGCGGCTGCATGAGCTGGAAAGCTTTTCCTCGGACGCGGGCATCAATGTGATGGTGATCAACGTCCAGGCCTTTGCGGCCACTGGGGCGGATAACCGGCGGATTTACGATGAGCTGGACGATTTCCAGTCCCGACGCCCGATCGACGTGATCGCCAAAAACCGCCCGATCCTGATCTTGGACGAGCCGCAAAAGATGGAAGGGCCCGCGACACAGGAAAGCCTACCCAAGTTCAACCCGCTGTTCATCCTGCGCTATTCGGCGACGCACAAGACCGTGCATCACAAAGTGCATCGCCTGGACGCGGTGGATGCGTTTAACCAGAAACTGGTCAAGAAAATCCGCGTGCGGGGGGTGGAAACCAAGGGGCTGAGCGGGACGAACCCCTATCTTTTCCTGCACAGGGTCGATGTGACATCAGCCGCCCCCGTGGCCTTTGTCGACCTGGAAGTGAAGACGGACAGCGGGATCAAACGCATGACCCGCAAGCTGGAACAGGGACGCAACCTTTTCGATCTGTCCAAGGGGCTGGAGGTATATCGCGGCTTCGTGGTGGCCAACATCGATGCCCGCGATGACACGGTGCATTTCACGAATGGCGACGTCCTGCGTGCGGGCGAGGCCTCGGGCGATGTGACCGAGAAGGATATCCGCCGAATACAGATCCGCGAGACGATTTCGGCGCATCTGGAGCGGGAGCAAGTGCTGTTCGCGCGTGGGGTCAAGGTACTGTCGCTGTTCTTCATCGACGAGGTGGTGAAGTATCGCGATTACGATGCGCCCGATGAACAAGGCGAATATGCCCGGATGTTCGAAGAGGAATATGCGCAGGCGGTCGAGGCGCTGCTGGGCGAGTTGCCGCTGGAGAACGTTGAATACCGAAAATACCTCGACGCGATCGAGGTGGGAAAAACCCATCGCGGCTACTTTTCGATCGACAAGAAGGGACGGATGACCGACCCCAAGGCTGCGGCACGGGGTGAGATGGCAGGCCAATCCACTGAGCCTAGCGACTACGACCTGATCCTGAAACACAAAGAGCTGCTGTTGTCGTTTGAGGAACCCACGCGGTTCATCTTTTCGCACTCCGCCCTGCGCGAAGGCTGGGACAACCCCAATGTCTTCGTGATGTGCATGCTCAAGCACAATGAAAGCCAGAGCACAATTTCCCGCCGCCAAGAGGTGGGGCGCGGGTTGCGCATCGCCGTGAACCGGAATGGCGAACGGATGGACCACCCTGTGACGGTACACGATATCAACGTTCTGACGGTGGTGGCGTCCGAGAGCTACAAGGGCTTTGTCGCTGCCCTGCAGAAAGAGATCGTCGAGAACCTTTCGACCCGTCCAAGGCAGGCGGACGCCGAATATTTCGCCGGCAAGTCGCTGAAGACGGAGGATCAAGAGCTGGTGCTTGACAAGGCTCTGGCCAAGAAGCTGGAACGTTTCCTGATCAAAAACGACTTTGTGGATGAGGATGGCCACATCACTGCGGTCTATCACGAAGCCCGCAAGGCCGATGCAATTGATGTCCTACCTGAAGAGCTGGAACCGCATCGTGAGGCTGTGTTGGCCCTGATCGACACGGTGTTTAACGGGCGCGCGGTAGAAGATATGTTCAGCGACGGGCGCAAACCGAAAAAGAACCCCCTGAACGACAATTTCCACCGGAAAGAGTTTCAAGAACTCTGGCGCCGGATCAACCGCAAGGCCGTCTACCAGGTCGAATTTGAAAGCCCCGCATTGGTCCGAAGCTGCATCGACCGGCTGGAGCGCGACCTGAGGGTGACGCCACTGCAGTATCTGGTGACCGAAGGGGCGTTGGAAGACGCTGTGACAGATGACCGCCTGCGCGCGGGTGAGGCCTTCGTCCAAGGCAAGGTTCGGACCGAGACCGGCAAGAGCGCCCATTCTCAGGTGTCCTATGATGTCATCGGGGCGATCGCCGAAAACACAGACCTGACCCGCAAAACCGTGGGTGACATCCTAACCGGCATTCAGGCCGCCAAGTTTGGGGAGTTTGCAAAAAATCCTGAGCAGTTCATCGCCGATGCCTAGCACCTGATCCAAGAACAAAAGGCCATTGCAGTCATTGAGCGGCTGACCTACGACGCCACGGAAGACAGATATGATGCAGAACTGTTCACCGCTGGCGAGACAGGCAATGACTTCAAGAAGGCGACCGACAAGCTCAAGAACCACGTTTACGACTTTGCGATCGTTGACTCAAAGGTTGAGCGAGACTTCGTCCGTGATCTCGACACCAGCACCGAGGTGGTCGTCTATTCCAAGCTGCCCCGGGGCTTCCTCATCCCCACACCGGTTGGCGATTACAACCCAGACTGGGCGATTGCTTTCCGTGAAGGGGGCGTGAGGCACCTCTACTTTGTGGCTGAAACCAAGTCTGATCAACCGTCGATGAAAATGCGGGAGTTGGAGCAGACCAAGATCAAGTGTGCACGGAAGTTCTTTGATGAAATCGGCCGGAGGATTAACGAGGATCGTGTGAAATATGGTGTCGTCACCAGCTACGCTGACTTGATAGCTTTAGTCAGAGAAGTGGCTTGAGACGGGTATGCATGCGAAGACACCAAGTGCTACTGCATGAACTCAAGTGATAGTTGTCGAGCGGTTTGTTCTGACTGATAGCGCCAGATACTCGCATCGAATTCACGTCGAGAGATGGATAACAAGTCCGCCGCAAAACCAAACACTTCGCGGAGATAATCGTAGCTGTCGTCCTCCAATCCCGCGAGCTCAGCAAAGCCCCGGATGTGGCGATCTACAGCGATGCAATCCACACCCACCAGGCAGGCCATGTAATCAACGGTTTTTGGGCCGACACCTCTAACTTGCCGGATATCCATCCGAAAGCTCTTGTCCCGTAGCGCTCTGCTCAACTCGGATGTGCTGTCAATTTCCGCCTCAGCCATGAAGCCGACCAGATTGTCAAAGCGTGACACCTTCTCCCGATGCTCCCATTGTAGGAACTTTGGGCTTCCCTCTTGCTCGATCACCCCAATCAAGATGTTCATGGTTGTGGCGTGCGGGAAGGTTCTAAGAATAGTGGCAATGCGGGGCTTCACAACTTTCGCGTAGTTCAGCCCAGCTTGTAGGACCGAGTCAGCAAGTACCGCGCCTATGTGCTGGTAGACGGGTCTGCAAGAGACGTGCGATCCCAGAACACCGGTCCGAACAGCATGGTCGGCAACACGCCGGGCGGCATGCAGAGCGTCTGAATTGTTCAGGCTTTCCGCCACTTCTATTCTTCCTTCATGCTATGCCAGCTTCCAACAAGGCATTCAGCCTCTCTACGCAGTTGGGGCAGGCCCCGCAAGGAAAGGAACTTGACGCCTGACAAGAGAAGGTTCGGCCGATAGGGACCCCAAGGTCCAGCGCTTGTCGGACGACGTCGGCCTTGGTCTTTTCGCGGAAGGGCGCATGGAAGCGCACGGCGCCGACACCACGTGAGAGCTCTTCGAGGCCGTTCATGAACTCGGTGCTGCAGTCTATTTCCTTGGCATGATTGCTGTTGATGAAGCCCGAATAAACGTCGAGGATCCGAAGCGTCTGGGCGCGAGCCGCGGCCACAGCGAAGAACAGCATCGTCCGGTACGGGAGGTACAGGTCATCATCAGAGACGGCTTCTTTCCAAAGGTCCGCTTCCACGATCATCCGTGATGGCGAGCCCTTGAAGATGTCCGAGATATTCAGCCGCTCTGGCGGCTTCGCCTCCTGCGGGAGGACTTCCTGAACCTTCGCCCATTCTGTCTCGGCACAGTGTTGGCCATAGTCGAAGAAGATGGGATGAACTTCTCTCCCTTCTTTGGCCAGCAGATAGCAGACCGTCGTTGAATCGAGCCCGCCAGAGACCATGACGACAGCTTTCTTCATGAACGCGTCGCCCTTAGTCTCGACATAACTTCGAAGAGGCCGTTTAGGCAGCTATTGAGCTTGCCCGAGTAGACCGTGCTACCCGCCATCACCATGGTGTTGTTATTTTCTTTCAGTGGATCAAAGGTGATCACAGGCTTCTTCAGTGCAAGAGCCAGGCCAATTTCAACGAGTGTGCCAGGATCACGCTCCAGAGGCAGTGCAAAAACAAGATCACACTCCTCGAGAAGGCCAAAATCACCCAGATATGCGGTTCGCATTTCATGCATCGAGCTTTGCGGTGTTAGCTCTCCGTTCTCTTGTACCGGGCGGCGAATCCGAAAATTATGATAGGCGAGCGCCCGAAGTGCTTCTTCGAGGTGCGTGCGGTCGACGTAGGAAAAATCGGGAGCGGCGAAGTATATCTGAAAGTCCGGCCGTGCATGCCAAGGCAGAAATGTTCCGCCCAAGCCGCGCATTTGGTCGACGGAGAGCGCGAGGCTGCGCTGGACATCTCTTTTGAAGTCGTCCGGGTAGGTCGTCTGGGCATAGCACGTTGCAGCGCGCGCTGCCTTCCATCCGGCATCAAAGACGGCGCCATCCAGCATGGACGCGAAAACCGCTGAATACACGTCACCGACACCGACCGAGTTTACGGTTTCGCCAAGGAGCGCCGGAATTTCGTCGACTTTGTCACCGCGAAGATCAAACACACGGCTGCCGCCGCGATTTTCCTTCAGAAGAACGGCTTGCGGCGACAGATCGCGCAGATCAGCCAGCAGGCTGGACATATCCTTCGACGCTTTCTCCAGGAACATTGGAGACGATGTGGAAGTCACTGCGGCGGCAATGTTCCCTTTGAACGATGAGAGCGATTGAAGGTCCGGAAGATCATAGGCGATATCGAAGCTTGCCTGAACATCCTCGGCAAGTAGGGATCTCAGGACCGTGAGATCGTACTTTCCAGGGAAAATCAGACAGGTTTTGAATGTCTTTAGTGCGTCAACTTCACCGCAATATTCGACCGATTTTTCGTCCCTCAGGATGTCTTGATATGCTTGGTCGGCGAGTTCGGTCGGATCGCCAATCGCCATGACGTTGGGCGCGCCCTTGACCTCTGCCAGCCAGATAAACTCGCTGCATCCCAAGCGTTCGAGGTAGGCTCGCGCCTGATCGACCAGATAGCCGGGACATACAGCGGCCACGGAAAAGTTCGCGTCTATTGCCCACAGCCCGCGGGCGGCGTGAACGATGCCGCCGAGCCGTAGCTTACTTTCAGCACCTGCCTTTGGCAGGGTGAAATCTACGTAGACCTCGCCGACCAGTAGCAGGTCTTGGCTAGGATTCATGGCGTGCGCGGTGCAAAGTCCACGTTGACAGATGCAACGGGAGCCGATGCGGAGGAGTTGACGCGCCCCTCATAGGTGAAGCCCGCAACCATGCAGTCTGCGAGATAGTTGAAGCGGGTTGGCAGTGCCCCCACGGTTCGGCCGCTCGCGTCGACTGCGAACAACCGGCCACGTTGCTCGATGGTTAATGCCGTGTTAGCCGGAGGAACGCCGCCGCCTGCGGAGAAGTAGTCACACTGCTCAACCTCTTCCAGGGCGCAGGATAATGCCCGGGCACAGCGATCTTCCCCACTTGCGCCGCCACCCCCTGCTCCCCCGCCGCCTTCTTTAGGGCGCGAGCCGGGGTAGTCCGAGAAGCTTCCGGAGCCAGTGCTACCCATAACATCCCTCAAATCAGCAACTTGTCATCTCGCGATGCTCTTTCAGTTGATCTGGCGTTGCAAGCCATAATTGCAGACTTTAACGAGCGCGAAGATTAAGGCACGAAGGTAAGTGAAAGTGACGAACAACGGTTGGTCCGTTGTCGTGGGCATCATCCCAACCTTCCCTCTATCCAGTTCTCCACGATCAGCCTCGGCAAACTGTCCACTGCCTAGTCTGATCCCGCGCGAGTCCCAGCCGCTTCGGCTCCTTCACCTGCTGCGCCAGTAGGAAGATCAGTGCGGTTGCCTTGCCGTGCCCCATCCCTGAGCTCGACACTACAGTTTGGCCCTTCTTGTTCCGCCGTCCCGCCGGCACCAGCAAGCTGGTTCTCGTCCTTGGGTTGCCGAAGCGCAGACGCAACTCGCTTCTCCGCACCCATTCACCGGATTTGATCTGGCCGGAGCGCATGGAATTGTCCGACACTGGCAGCGGGATCACTAGCCAGAACCCGTTCTTGGGCCGGATCAGCGGGCGTGGGTCCTACGCGCCGACGATGGTCGGGCATTGAAACAAGCCACGGCTGCTGCGTTCAATCTGGGCGTGGTCTCCGGGAACTGCTCCGTTCATCCGCTTTGGGCTGATAGCGAAGGCTCAGGGGGCTCACGCCCCCTTCTCGAACTTCATGACCGGGATGCCGAGCTTTTTGGCCTTGTCGGCAAGGTTCTCCTGGATGCCATTGCCCGGGAAGACGAGAACGCCCACGGGCAGCACGTCCAGCATCGCGTCGTTGCGCTTGAAGGGCGCGGCCTTGGCATGCTTGGTCCAGTCGGGCTTGAAGGCGACCTGCGTCACGCCCCGGGCCTCCGCCCATTTGGCGGCGATGAGCTCTGCGCCCTTCGGGCTGCCACCGTGCAAGAGCACCATATCGGGATACTTGGTCCGGACCTGGTCGAGCTTTCCCCAGATCAGCCGGTGATCGTCGAAGTCGGTCCCACCGGTGAGGGCCACCTTGGGGCCAGCGGGCAGCATCACCTCGGTCTCCGCGCGGCGCTTGGCGGCCAGGAAGTCGCGGCTGTCGATCAGCGCTGCGGTCATGTGCTGGCGGTTCACCATCGAGCCAGTGCGGGGGCGCCAGGTGGAGCCCGTGTGGTGGACGAACTCGGTCGCGGCGTGATCGCGCATCATGTCCATGCAGTTCCGCCTTTCGATCAGCGTCAGGCCTTCTGCCGTCAGGCGCTCAAGCTCAGTGGATTTCACCTCGGAGCCGTCCTGCTCGCGCTGGAGGCGGCGCTGCGCCTGCTCGTTCTCATCGAGCGACCGCTCGATCCGGGCAGTGGCGCGGTGGAAGAGGTTGACCTGGCCCCAGAGCACCTCTTCGAGGTCGGGTTCCATACGGGTGTCTTCCAGGGTCGCGACGAGGGCATCGAAGATGTCGGCGACGGCGACCGCGAGGCGCTGCCCATCGGGCATCGGGCGGGGATCGGGCTCGTCAAAGGGGCGGTAGCCATAGAGCTGCAGCTCGTCGAGCGCATGGGAGGTCTGGGATGCGGTGTGGGCGGGTTCATACGCGTCGTCGTGGGTGTGGATCGTCATCGGTTTCTTGCCTCCGGGCCTGTCTCGTCCGCGCGTCATCCCGCGCGGCCTTCATGGGCTGCGAAAGCCGTCACGGGGGACGACCCTTCACCCCGCCTTCGGGGCCGGAACGCATGTGGAGGAGGACGGGGAGCGGCTGATTTGTCTTTCGCGATGCAAAGGCGGGGCGAGCCCCGCCGGCGGAAATCAGTCGCTCCCCGTCCTTGAAGGGGCGGCCCCTTTGACGGCCGCCTGCCCATCTCTTGAAGGCCGCTCGGGGGACGGGTGGATGAGATTGCCTGGGAAGAGGCAAAGGTGATGATCCACACCCACGACAGGAATCCGCAACCCCTGCCGCGCACTCCTAGACAGCCCCTTGCGCGATGCTGCTCAGCCTGACAGGCGATGCCGCTCCTCTGGCCCGATCTGACATGCCAGATGCTGGCGCAGCGCCTCCTTGCCGTTCGCCCGAAGATCATCGTTGAAATCCCCGAGCCGCGGTTCCAGCACCCGAACGGCAATCCCGACCTCGGTCGCTCTGGCGCTCAACCTTTCTGCCGCTGCACGCCCGGCCGGATCGCGGTCGATGGCGATGTAGAGGCGCTGCACCCCCTCCGGCAACAGGACCGCCCCGAGGTGACCCGATGAGAGCGCCGCCCAGACAGGGAGGCCAGGCACTGCTTCGATCAGGGACAGCATGGTCTCGATGCCTTCGCCGACCACGAGGATGTCGTCATGCGGGATCAGCTTGACGGCATTGCCGAGGAGGTGACCCATGGCACGCCGCTGCGTTTCGACATCCGCCTTTCCCTTTCCGTCAGGTGCCAGCCAGGTACGATGCACGCCCTGCAGGGCCCCTGCCCCATCGGTGACCGCCGCGATCAGCGCTGGTCTGGGGACGCTGCGGGTCTGACCCTCATCCCGATGCCAGCAATTCGGGTGGAAGCGCAGGGCGCTCATCATGCCGCCTTGGGTCAGGCCACGGGCGCGGAGGTAGGTATCAGCAAGCGTGCCTACGACCGGCACCGAGGCGGAAAACAATCGCGCCGCCGCTGCTGGTGTGCCGCCTGGGGCTTTGGCCTTCTTCGGCACTGGCACATCCGGGTGAACCGGCTGCGGACGGCCCAGATGCGCTCGGGCCTCGGCCAAAAGATCGGGAAAGCGCGAGATCCCGGTCCGCTCGCGGATGATGTCGAGGAGATCGCCATGCAATCCGACAGCAGCATCCTGCCATTTGCCACGGGCCCCCGGCCCCGATGTGGGTCCTGTCAGCCGCACGAAGAGTGACCGGCCGGGATTGTTCTGGAGATCGCCCACGATCCAGTAAGACCCTTCCCGCCGTCCAGCGGGAAGGTAGGCGCGACACACGTTCTCTGCATTCTCCGCCAGAGCGCGGATCAGATCTTCGGTCTCGGAATACATGGGTCAACAACCTCCGCGTGCATGTAGTCCCGTCACAGGACACCGTGCAAGCAGCCGATCGAGAACGGTGATGCCGCTGGCATCGGTGGGGCAGAAGAGGCGTAGCTTCCAGCTGATGATCTCCGAGAAGAAGCCATCAGCCTTTAGCCGGTCCTTTGCCGCCTCGGAAAACCCCGACAGCTCGATCCGGTTCACACCCATAACGCGGGACCGGTGAAGCTCCATTCCTTCGGCGAGCCGCACTACGGTCTTGCCCTCGAGAACGAGGGCATGAACCTGCGCGGCCGTGAGTTTCGGCGCGTCAGCGGCCAGCGTGGTCGCGACCCAGGCGGGCGAAACACGGCGGCCGATTATGCGTTGACCGTCATCGGTCTGCAGCCGGTAAACGCGGGTTTCGTCCTGGGGAAGCTGCTTCCAGATCGGCAGCAGGAGGCCCGCTACGATGTGTAGGGTGGTTTCCGAGAACTCGGGCACTTCTGCCAGTTCCGCGGTCCAAGCAGCACTGAATGCCGCGCGGTCGGCTTCCAGCCAGTGAGTGTCGTCCATGATCTTCGCCGGGACCGTGCTGGACTCGGTCGGACGGACCAGCCTCAGGCGCGACTCGATGGTGCCGTCGTCCAGCATCAGGCTGGTGGCGGGCACCTGCACTGCAGCGCGACCGGAGCGGCTGTTGACCAGAAGCCGCGCATTGGGATCGTCCAGCCAGCCGAGCGCTTCCGCGAGCGAGGTCGGCGTGTTGCGCCGCTTTTCCGCGATAGTGAGGAGTTGGGTTTCGGCACCGGAGCCGGGATGGGTGTAGATCGCCCGCGCGTCCGTGACGCGGAAGCTCTCGGCGCGCAGGGTCTCGAGCCCGAGGTCGTAGACCCCGGCAGCGATGGCGCCCTCGATCCGCTGGTCGAGGAGATCCTCGAAAGCCGAGAAGAGTACGGCCTGCAAATGAATCGTCAGCGCCAGCAGGCGATTGAGGAAGGTCGTGATCGGGGGCAACTCGTCCTTCAGCCCGTTGTCATCGGTCAGGCTGAGGCCGGTGGCTTCCTCGAACGCCCCGAGCGAACAGCCCGCGACATCGCCGCGATAGATGCGACGATATAGCTGGCGCAAAGCATCACGGGCGTAAGGGCTCTCGAGGTTGTCCTCGGGTCGGAACAGCCCCTGCCCGCCGGTCTGGCGCTGACCCCGCGTGATCGCGCCCAATGTGTCAAGGCGGCGCGCGATGGTCGAGAGGAAACGCTTCTCCGCCTTCACATCGGTGGCCACCGGTCGGAAGAGCGGCGGCTGCGCCTGATTGGTGCGGTTGGTGCGGCCCATGCCCTGGATGGCGGCATCGGCCTTCCAGCCGGGTTCGAGGAGATAGTGGACCCGCAGGCGCTGGTTCTTGGCCCCGAGATCGGCGTGATAGCTGCGCCCCGTGGCTCCCGCATCCGAGAAAATCAGGATACGCTTCTGGTCATCCATGAAGGCGGCGGTCTCGGACAAATTGGCCGAGCCGGGACGGCTTTCGACGACGAGCCGTGCGGCAGGGCCCTCGCCCTTGCGCACGATGCGGCGCGACCGACCCGTGACCTCGGCAACGAGGTCGGTGCCGAAACGCTGGACGATCTGGTCGAGCGCCCCCGGCACGGGCGGCAGCGAGGCCAGCTTTTCGATCAGCGCGTCGCGCCTGCGGGCGGCCTCTCGACATTCGACTGGCTGGCCGTCGCGCACCACGGGCCGGGACGACAAATTGCCCTCGCTGTCGGTGAAGGGCTCGTAGAGCTGCACCGGGAAGGAATGGGCGAGATAGTCCAAGACGTATTCCCGCGGGGTGATGTCGACGCGGATGTCGTTCCACTCCTCGGTCGGGATCTCTGACAGGCGGCGTTCCATCAGCGCCTCGCCGGTCGAGACGATCTGGACGACAGCCGCATGGCCCGCCGCAAGATCGGCTTCAATGCTGGCGATCAGCGTGGGGGTTTTCATGCCGGTCAGCAGATGGCCAAAGAAGCGCTGCTTGGCAGATTCAAACGCCGAGCGCGCGGCGGACTTGGCCTGGCGGTTGAGCGTGCCGCTGTCGCCCGTGATGTTGGCCGCCTCCATCGCGGCAGCGAGATTGTTGTGGATGATGGCGAAGGCCCCGGCATAGGCATCGTAGATGCCGCGTTGCTCAGGGGTCAGTGCATGCTCCAGCATCTCATATTCGACGCCGTCGTAGGAAAGCGATCGGGCGGTGTAGAGACCGAGCGAGCGCAGATCGCGCGCGAGCACTTCCATCGCAGCCACGCCGCCGGCCTCGATGGCTTGCACGAATTCCGCCCGCGTCGCGAACGGGAAATCCTCCCCACCCCAGAGGCCGAGCCGCTGCGTATAGGCGAGGTTGTGCACGGTCGTTGCACCGGTGGCAGAGACATAGACCACGCGGGCATTGGGCAGCTTGAGCTGCAGGCGCAGGCCCGCCCTGCCCTGCTGCGAGGCTTCCGTGTCCCCGCGCTCGCCTTTCGATCCGGCAGCGTTTGCCATGGCGTGGCTTTCGTCAAAGAGGATCACGCCGTCGAAGTCGGCACCCAGCCAATCGACGATCTGGTCGACGCGGGACTTCTTGGCCCCGCGCTCTTCTGAGCGCAGCGTTGCGTAGGTGGTGAAGAGGATGCCCTCGGAAAGCGGGATGTCGCGGCCCTGAGGGAAGCGCGAGAGCGGCGTCACCAACAGCCGCTCTTGGCCAAGCGCAGACCAGTCGCGCTGCGCGTCCTCGAGAAGCTTGTCGCTCTTCGAGATCCAGAGCGCTTTGCGACGGCCCTGGCACCAGTTGTCGAGCAGGATCCCGGCCGACTGGCGGCCCTTGCCCGCCCCGGTACCGTCGCCAAGGAAGAAGCCGCGGCGGAAGCGGACAGCGTCCCCAGCATCGTCGGGGGCGGCAGAGACCATGTCGCCGGTCTCATCGACAGTCCACGAGCCGGCGAGATAGGCGCCATGCGCCTCACCGGCATAGATCACGGTCTCAAGCTGCGCGTCGGATAGCAGGCCGTCGCGCAGGACGGCGGAGGGGAGTTTCGGGCGGTAGGTGGGTTTCGGGGGCGCGACAGAGGCCATCGCCGCTGATTGCACAAGCTTGGTCGGGTGCGGTGCCGCGCCGGGGATGTCGATCGCCTGCAGACGGAAGGTCTCGTAGATCGCGTCCGACAGGCGCGCAGCGCCGAGATCGTCCGCCGCCTCGCGGAGGGTGTAGGCGAGGTCCTCGACATCCGGCGTGGTGACATGCACATCCATCTTGGCCGCTGCCGTCGACCGCGAGGGTCGAGCGGCAGGGCCGGACGCATGAGGAAGACTTCCCCGGGAAGGGGAAGCGGAGCGGAATTGGGCGACGGTGCCCGCATCCATCTCGAGGCGCGGTGGGACATCGGCCGTGATCCGGGCAAGGAGGTGGGCCACATCAGGAGACATGGGCTGCTGCAGATCAGCCGTGATGCCACCCAGTTCGCCACCCCGGCATTTGTCGAAGACCGAGATCCGCGTCTCGAAGCTGGTCCCATGCTTGACGAAGGCCGCACCCGACACAGCACCTGTAAAGACCAGATGGGCGGACTCGGTCAAACGGTCGAAAGTCTCGGCCCAGGCCAATGCATCTGGCGCGAAACCGGCGCCGGTGATGGCAACAAGCCGTCCACCGGGGGCAAGGCGCGCGAGCGCCGAGCGCAGATGGCGCGCTGTCGCCTCGGTCGTCCGGCCATCGACATTGGCCACGGCCGAGAAGGGCGGGTTCATCAGGATGACGCTCGGGCGAACGCCGGCGTCCAGATGATCGTCGATTTGCGCAGCATCGAAGGTGGTGACGGGACGGCCTGGAAAAAGAAGACGCAGAAGATCGGCGCGGATGTCGGTCAATTCGTTCAAAGCGAGACTTCCGCCCGCGATCTCGGCGAGGATCGCCAAAAGCCCGGTCCCGGCGGAAGGCTCGAGGACTAGGTCACGGGGCGTGATCTGCGCTGCAGCCAGCGCCACAAGCCCCATGGGCAGCGGCGTCGAGAATTGCTGGAACCGCTCCATTTCCTCCGAGCGCCGGGTATGCGTGGGCAAGAGGGCCGAAACCTTGGCGAGGATCGGCAACAGCGCCGCAGGCGAGCCAGCCCGGGTGAGCAGCGCGCGGCCGAACTTCCGCAGGAAGAGGACGAGCGCCACCTCGCCCACCTCATAGGCAAGCTTCCAGTCCCAGGCGCCATCGGCGTCAGAGCCGCCGAAGGCACGCTCCATCTCAAGCCGGAGACGCAACGCATCGATCTGGAAGCCTTGGGAGAGATCGGGCTGCAGCGCTTCGGCGACAGCGAGGATCGCGGGAGTGGGATCACGAGACGGGACAGAAACGGGAGGCGCAACGGGCGCGAGATAGGTCATCGGGAAACTCCGGAATGAGGGACAGGATCAAGCCCGGACGCCCTCTCTCGGGCACCCTCAGGCCTGATCTTCCCCGACCCTCCTTTCCCTCTCGAACCGAGGCATTCCGGTTGCTTGGCTTGATTTGGTTCCTGTTATGTTCTATATTGAGGGTCAAGCCAGCAAGGGAGTTTCCCGATGGACAGCACCACGCATGCCCTGCCCGCGACACCCAAGCAGACCGCCTATGCGCGCTCGCTCGCCCTGCGCAACCAGACCCTCCTGCCATGGGAGGTTCAGCAGGACCGCCGGTCCCTGAGCGCCTGGATCGAGGCACAGGCCCAGCTGAAGCCGGTATCCGAAATGGATCGGCTGCCCACGTCGAAGCAGGTAGCCTTCGCGGAGAAACTCGCGCGGATCAAACGGCGCGCCGTCCCGGATGAGTGCTTCCGCGACAAAGGGCTGATGTCGAAGTGGATCGACGGGAACATGTGACCCTGCAGGATCACCCGAACCGCCGCCCGGCTTCCGTGAACGTATACTCGTTCACGATGATCCCCTCCTCGATGATCTCGTCCGAGGTGAGGTGTTCGTATTCAGCCTCAAGCTGGCGGTAGAGCCAGCGGACCAGATCACGCAGCGTCTCGGTCACGATCTCCTCCGCGTCCTCGGTCGGTGGCTGCCAGGTCGGGCTGTCGCGCGTGACGTTTACCGACATGGTGTATTCGTGGTGGTAGCGGCCGCTGTGGCTGACCTCGGCGGCAAGCTGATAGAAGTTGCGCCGCTGGATGGCCTGCAGCCGGTCGGCGATGCCATTCAGCGTTGCGTCGGTCGGGGCGTAGTCCCGGATGCGCGCGGCCGCCCCCTTGGCGTGGGACCAGTAGCCCTCGAAGCAGGCGCCGTCGCCCTGGCTCCAGAAGCCGGAGAACCAGATACAGGGCTTGGCCCGCGTCCCGCCGCCCATCAGGCGGACAGGGGTGGTCTTCAGGCGGATTCCGAGGATCTCGCAGACCCTCTCGAAATCCTCGTAGACCGCGTCCCACCAATCGTCGTGGAGGCCAAGCTCGCGATACCAGCCGCGCGCCTTTTCCTTGGCCGCATTCGAGAGTTCGGGGAACTGATAGACGGTGGTGCAGATGACTTCAGGCATCGACGTCATCCCCGTTCAGCGCTGCGGTGAGCCATTCCTGGCTGCTGGTCCAGCCGATGGATTTGCGGGCACCGAGATCGATGACATGCGCGCCGCCGCCGAAGGCGTCGAGGCGGGGACGGGAACAGGTCAGACCGTACTGAAACCCCCAGAGGCCAGTGAGATCGAGCTTTTCGGCGAGGCGCAGCACGAAGCGGATGACAGCTTCGACATCGCCGTGGTCGTCGTCATGGATCCAAAGGGTGCTGCCTTCGGGCGCGCCATGGCGCACGAGGTCGAAGCCCGCGACCTCCGGATCGTCGGCGTCCTGATCTGCAGCGCGCAAGCTCTGGAAAAGGGCGAGCGCGCGGGCCGCCTTGTCGGGGCTCCCGACGTCGAGCAGGCATGAGAAATGGGTGAAGTAATCCGCCATGGGGACCTCCTGAAGGGGGGAAGACCCGGCCAAGAGGCCGGGCGCTGGATTGGGATGAAGGGATGGTTGGGCGCGATCAGTCGGTTGACGTGTCGCCCGCCGCCTGTCGCGCGGCATGCGCGCAGAGCATCTGTCGGTAGAAGCGCTTGCGCGCCGTCCCGAAGCCGCGAACCGCTCGCGTGTCGGGGTGGAGCGCCCGGACCGCCGCCCGCAGGACGGTGTAGGGCGAGGCCGTCACTGGCAGGCCGAGGCGCTGATAGGCTGGATCGGTCATCTCAGATCACCTCGACCACGGGCGAGGCGAGATGCGGATCGACCAATGCCTCGATCCGCTCGGATCGGCCCATCCAGGGTTCGGGCCGGATTGCCTTGACCCAGTCGGCAAAGCTCGGAATGAACCCCAGATCCTCGCGGACATGCTGCTCGCCCACCCATCGGGTCGGGATCACGCGGCCCGTGGAGAGGGTAATCGTCGGCCCAAAGACGGTCTCGGAGAGCCAGATTCCAGCGGCATGGTGAAACATGGCTCGGTGGCGAAAGTCGGCGGAATGGGCTTTTGAGGAGTCGAACCAAGCATGGATGGCCTGGTAATCGTCGACGGTGCCGCCCCATTTCTTCACCGAGGAGAGGGCGTGGTGATAGCAACTGTCTTTCAGGAGACTGCAGAAGCGTAGTCCGTGGCGTCTCGCGCCATCGCGTTGATGATCGTGAGCAGCTTGCGGGCGCATGCTGTAATCGCAAGTTTCGGAGGCTTTCCAGAATCCTGAAGTCTGGCTCGAAACGCCGCCAACGTCGGGTCGAACCGGCTGGCTACAAACCCCGCGAGGTAAAGGGCTCGCCTGATGTCAGCTCGGCCACCCCAGACTCGTCTCTTGCCTCTGGATAAACCTGAGTCACAAGCCTGCGGCGCAAGTCCAGCAAGCGCAGCAATCTGCTTGGCCTTTAGTCTTCCGAGCTCGGGCAATCGGGCAAGTATCACGGCGACCAGTGCCGGTCCGATCCCGGGCGCTGTACGAAGTCGACGTGCTTGTTCGAGAAGAGACCCGGAAGCCGCGATGTGGCGAGCGATCTCCTTCTCAACTGCATCGAGATGATCTTCAAGACTCGCAACAAGACGCTGAATTTCCCGCCTGACCCATCCGTCCCGGCTTGTCCCAAGGCGGTTTCTCTCGGCCTGGATCGCAGCGACCAAATCCTCTCGTCGCGCCACGAGGTCAGCCAGGCGCACCCGGTCAGGATCCGGGATGGGGGAAGGAACGAGATCCAACGCTTTCCCCATTCGGGCAAGGATCGCCGCATCAACCTTGTCGGTCTTTGCCAGCTTTCCCGTCGCCCTCGCAAATTCGCGCGCCTGCCGCGGGTTCACACGTATGAAACGGGCCTCGGCTTTGATCAGGGCTTCGATCAATGGCCGCTCATAACCACCTGAGGCTTCCAACACGACAACTGCGTCGTTCGCTGCCTTGGCGAACTTTGCAAGCGATTGTTTTGTCGACTTTATCCGCTCATGGCGACCGTTGGACAGATAACAGACGTCGATCCAGTCCATGGCGACATCGACGCCAATGAATTCGTGAGAGGCCATTCCGGCACCTATCCTTGTTCTGCGGGATCGACACCTTGGGGAGTCCTCCCAGGCAACTGTTCAGGTTGAGCAACGGTCAGCTGGCGAGCCCCATGCTATCACTCGGGATTGTTTGCCCAGGGATGTGTCGGGGTCTCGCCAGCCACCCCGATTATGGCAGTTTCCCAATAGACAAGGGATGTGCCATCGCCGCGCCCTCAGAAATCGTGGGTGTAGAGTTCGGACGAGGTGAAGCGCTCGTTGAACTCGAGGTGGATGCAGCGGGCCGCGGCGTCGAAGCAGAACTCGCCCCAGGCACCGTCGTTGTTCTCCCAGCCGCCATGGGTGTCGGAGAGGAAGTCGTAGGCCAGCTGCTCGACGACATCCTCCAGCGAGAGCTGCCGCATCTCGACCTCGGGGTCGTCCCAAGTCAGCGCAGCGTATTCGATCTCGGTGGCGGGGAACTCGGCGGCGATCTCACCGGACCATGCGCCGATGCTTTCGATCTGGCCGCTGTCACCGGCCCCATCGAAGGTCACGGTGACATGGGTGATGCCGGCGGCCGAGAGGCCGTCGAAGAGGCGGTCCTTGTTGCCGGGGCGCAGCGCTTCGATCCGGGCCGCGCGTTCGGCATGCGCCGCGAAGATCTGCGCCATGTCGACGGTCGGGGGTGCCATCGGCGGTGCGAGCGTGGGTTCGGTCATGTTCATCGGGTGTCTCCGGTAAGGGGAAGGGATCGGAGCCGGGCCGGGCGATCTCTCTCCCCCGGACAAGCTCCAAATCCCCCCTGCCCCTCTCTGCCTCTCCGGCCTCACGCAGCGACCTGCAGCGCCCGGGCGGCGAAGGCGCGCCAGAGCGGATCGCCGCGCATCGAGAAGATCGGCGCGGTGGCGCAGCCGCTGCGCCAGATCGGGCTCGCCCCAGGCGGCCGCGCGGCCCGCCTGCGCGCGCAGCTGGCTCGCCTCGGTCACGACGCCCCTCGCCTCGACCGCGCTCGATACCGGGTGGCACCAGGCGACGGCGTGGTCGCTGGCGGCCCCGGCCAGAACAAGGCGCTCGTCGCGGTCAAGGATCGCAAGAAGCTGGGGCGCGGCATCCGGGGCGATGCCATCGGCATGGTCGATCGCGCCCTGCATGGCTTCGGCCAGCGTCGCGAAGCGGGCGAGCACTAGGGGCGCGGCGCAGCCCGACATCAGATCGGCCGGCGCGCGGCGCGACAGGGTCAGGGCGAAGGGGTGATTGGGGTCGACATCACCAGTTGAAAAGTGCGGTGGGACGACCCGCGCGTAAGCAGTCGGGTGGATGGGCAATGGCAGGTCGAACATGGGAAGATCTCCGACAGCGCGGGAAGCCTCTCTCCCCGCTTCACCGTCATCGACAGAACCCCCGCCCTCTTCCTCGAAGGGGCGGCGGCGGTAGGTCGAAAAGACGCGTCATAGCTTGCCCAAAGCTCGCAGGCTCAGCTGCTCTGTCCCGGCCCCGACGATGATGTGGTCGTGTAGCGTCAGACCGAGATACTTGCAGCCTTTCTGGATCTCCTTGGTCATGCTGAGATCGGCCTCGGATGGCGTCGGATCGCCCGAAGGGTGGTTGTGGATCAGTATCAGAGCACTGGCGTTCAGCATCAGCGCCAGCTTGATCACCTCGCGCGGATAGACAGGGACATGGTCGACCGTGCCGGTCGACAAGACCTCATCGGAGATGATGCGGTTCTTGCGGTCGAGATAGAGGACGTGGAAGCGTTCGATGGGCCCGCGAACGCTGAACGCGCAATAGTCCATCAGCGCCTGCCAACTGCCGATAACCGGGTTCTGGCTGAGGTAGCGGCCGAGGATGTCACGGGCCTCGAGGATGACGGTTTCTTCCTGGGGGGTCATGGGAGTCTCGCTGAAATACGCAGGCCGAAGCCCCCTACCCTCTCGGGGCGGGACCAGTGGCATGCATTTGGAAGGGGAAAGCGCGACCGCCGCAGATGCGGGCGGTCGCGTTGTCGGGCCCGGCGTCAGCCGACCCGGTCGAGGAGCTTCTTCGCGCGGCCCTCCATGTCGAGGCGGGCATCTTGCTGGGTCTTGTCGCGCGCAAGCCGCGTGATGCCCTGCACGAAGTCGAAGATGCTCTCGGGTGGGCGGCCTTCTTCCATCAGCACCTTCTCGATGATCTTGCCGGACTCGGCCTTCGAGAAGCCCCGCTTCCTCAAGAAGTCATCCCGGTCCTCGTCCGTCCGCGCCACGATCTGCTGCCGCGCCGCCTTGATGCCGTTCACGAAGCCCTGCGGCGAAGAGTTGGCAAAGCGCGTCAGCGCCGGGGCCGCCTCGTGGGCGAAGCGGGAGGCGGCGTATTTCGAGTGGCGGATCGTGATCTCCTGGAAATCTTCGACGCCCCAGAGGTTGCGGTTCTGGCAAACTGCCCGCAGGTAGAAGCTTGCCATGCCAAGGGTCTTCGCCCCGACCTCGGAATTCCAGCAGTAGAAGCCCCGGAAATAGAGATCAGGGGAGCCATCCGGCAGACGGCCCGCTTCGATCGGATTGTGATCGTCGACCAGGAACAGGAAGACATCGCGGTCCGAGGCATAGAGCGTGGTCGTGTCGCGGCTGATCTCGACATCGGGGTTGTAGACACCGGTCGACCAGTCGAGGACGCCCGGCACCTTCCAGCGCGTGTCGCCGGTGCCATTGCCAGCGATGCGTTGCACCGCCTCGACCAATTCATGGTCATGGATGCGGCCATAATCGGGACCAGTCACCGCGCGCAGTTCGGTGCGACCATCTTCCGTCTCGAAGGTCTTCACTTGCTCAGCGCGGTGGTTGGTCAGGCCGTATTGCAGGTTGATCCCCGCCAGCGGCGCAGGCAGCTGGCGCAGGTAGGACGCCGGCGCGCCGACGATGCTCGCTAGCTGGCCGAACGCCCAATGCGTGGGTGCAACCGGTTCATGCGCTTTCGGAAGGACCAGGTGCAGCCGCTCAGCGCTGTCGCGCGCGGCTTCCACCCTGATGTCTGCCGTCTGCACCACCCGGCTGCGGCTGCGCTCGGAGCGGCCTTTCACACTCGCCCAGAGATCGTCGAGCGACAGATACCGCTCGTCATCGGGCCGGTTGAACCATTCGGACGACACCCGCCCGTTCCGCTCCCCCCGGCTCACATCCACCTTCCAGCCACCAGCCCGCGTCGGTGCGACCGGGTCCAGAACTTCCACAACGCCCATCGGCTATCTCCCGCGACGGGCGCCGGGAGCCACTCTCCCAACCCTCAACCCGTCATCGGGAAACCGACCAAACTCGGACTCTCTCGGGCGGACCGCGCGAAGTCAGGGGGGTCCCACGTCTGCACCTCGACAGTGTTGACGTGCAGTCGAAAATGGCACAGGTTGTGGATGGCCTTTCTCGCAGGCCGGTGTGCCCGCCACGCGAAGCTTTGCAGCGATTTTGACTTCGAACAGCAGACTTCATGCCATCGGCGGGTCTGATTAGCAGCGGGCACCTAGTCGGATCCAGCTTGGACATGGATCATGACACAGAACGATAAGCTTAAGAACTTGAAACTACTGGCAAAGCGTTACGCCAGAGCGACCGGTCAACCACAGCACGCAGCGCTCGACCTTGTTGCGGCGCGATTGGACTTTCCCCATTGGAATGCCTTGACGGGTAGCGCCAAAGGAGAGTGGGCTCCCTCCGAAGCACAAGTCGCCACGATCAAGGCCTTCGTGGAACGGATCACTTCCTACGAGGGTTTGACCTTCGACCATATCTTCGGGGGCCCGGATGCCGTTACTCGAGGAGAAGTCCGGGGGCATCCATACGCGCTGAAAACAATGCTTGGCGACGTCCGCATGGAAGGCGATGGTTGGCAGATCATCCTGCCAGAAAACCCTTCAGCTGCCCCTCGGGTCGAAATCGACATCAAGCATGCCCAGAACAGCCCGATGAATGATCGGGTGCTGTGTGAAGAAGCCATCTGGATTGCAAAGGAATTGATGCAGAGCGTGAAAGCGCGACGATTTGCCGATTGGCCGCGGCGTGCCACGAAACCGGATGCGGAAGGAAGGGTGCGCCACCCGTTCCTGGAGATTGAGGAATCGAACCTCTGGTACTGCCTCCACTGCGACGCAGAAATCACTGGACCTCAGATCGCTGGAAGCCATTGGCATTGCCCCGGCTGCGGCGCATCACCGATCAACATTTTTGCTGAAGCGTTCTGGTTAGGACCGAACGAGGAAAAGCCAGTGCCGGTTCAAGCTCGTGCCGAGGGGCAAGGGACTGAACCCATCGCCTCTATCGTCGATCCGCGGCCGAAGCTTGATCTCAGCAAGGACCAGGTGACCCATTTGATCCGGGCAGCTCTGTTCGAGGATGCAACCAATGCCAGTGAGCGCATGGGAGCAGGTCTGGCCGAAATCTGGGTGGATGACGATCTCGATGTCGTTGTTTCCTTCGAGGATCACTACTGGCCCGAAGAAAAAGAGCCCACGGCGGCGATCGACGTGGCTGCAGTGCTCGGGATCGAGCTGGAGTTGGAAGTTATGTGGTCGGATCCGCTGTTCGCGTGGCCCGGTTTGGGCACCGTGACACAGAGCACGGCCGAATACACTCGCATGATGCTTGATGCCTATCGCAGTCACGGCATCGTCGAAGAAAGGGACGCGAACCGGTAGCTGCGCAGTCTATGCGGCCTCGGACGCTCAAGGAAGCGGGCAACAGAAGGCGAAAACTGCCTTTGGCCCGGCGGGTTTCCCCGCCGGGCCCGAGGCGGAGACCCCGTTCCTCAGAACGGGATCTCGTCGTCGCGGTCGACCAGCTCGGGGTTTTCGTTCTCGGCCGACTTCGGGCGGCTCAGGAAGTCGACCTTCTCGGCGATGATCTCGCAGCCGTAGCGGTCGTTCCCCATGCTGTCGATCCACTTGGTGTAGTGGATGCGGCCATGGACGAGGACCTTCATGCCCTTTTCGCAATGCTCCGCGACCGTCTTGCCGAGACCGTTGAAGCAGGTGATGCGGTGCCATTCCGTATCCATGACCCGGTAGCCGTTCTCGTCGCGCAGGACGCGACCTTCCGAGAGGCGGGGGCGGGAGGTGGCGAGGCTGAAGTTGGTGATCTTGGTGCCGCCCTGGGTGGTGCGGACTTCGGGGGTCTGACCGATGTTGCCGGCGAGGATGACGATGTTCTGCATGGTAAGCTCCTGTGTGTCCTGTCTTCGGGACCGTCCCTTCGACAAGACCCGGAAAAAGCCCGTCGGGTGACGCGTGCACGGTGGACGGAACGGACGCCGGAAACCCCCAGAGGACCGGGGTGGAGCGGGCAGCCCCGAAGGGGCAACACGGCCCGGACTGACGCGGGGTTGCGCGCAGTCAACCGAACGGGATTAGGGGATTGTCAGTCGAAGGGATGGCCCAGAAGACAGAGCTGCGCGGGGAGCCCATGCCAGAACCTGTCACCCGACCAATCGGGACAGCCTGACCCCCAGTTCAGCACCTCCCTGGCGGCGAAACGACGATCACCAGCCTTTGCCACCCCTGCCCTTGCCTTCCGGGAGTTGCAGCGCCCCACTGCGGCGGGGTATCGATACCGGAACATTCTGGACACGGAACGTAGCAATGGCTGATTTCGATCTCGGGGCACTGTCGCTCAGCGAGCTGAAGAAAATGCAGAAGGACGTCGCCAAGGCGATCTCCACCTTTGAGGATCGGCAGAAGGCGGAAGCCCGCGCCAAGGTGGAAGCTCTCGCCCGGGATCTGGGCTACTCCCTGGCCGAACTTGTCGGCACTGAGACGAAATCCTCCCGTGCACCGGCCGCGGCGAAATACCGGCACCCTGAGAACCCGGCGCTCACCTGGTCCGGCCGGGGGCGCAAACCGCAGTGGTTCGTGGAAGCGTTGGAGGCGGGAAAGACCGCGGGCGACCTAGCCATCAGTTGAAGACTTGACCTACGCGATCGGCCCATAGCTGCCGGTCGGATCTGTGCATGTCGTGCGCCGCTGCGTCCTGAAACCAGTCACGCGTGCCCAGGAGGAGCATCCCGGAAACGTGAACCTCCATTGTGCGGCCAAATGCGGCCGCGACTAGTCAGAGCACCCTCTTCTGAGGGCGGGCATCCCATTTCAGCTGTTCTTGGTATCGCGGCCGTCCGGCTCGCGCGCCACGCCCTTGAACGGCTTGCCATCGTCCTTCACTTCCATGAAGCGGCCCGTGCGCTCGTCGCGTTTCTGCCAGAGATCGTCTGGCCGCTCGAATTGCGTCCGTCCGGTCACCGCGCCGCGCCGGAAGCCATTGCCCGTGTTGGTCGCCATTTGCTTCGTCTCCTCTGCCTTGATCCTTCTTTCTTACCCGGCCCTCTGCCAGCCCAGCAGCAACCGGATATCCTTCCACAGCGGCGACTTCTGATCCCCGCACCAATGAACCTTTCCGGCCCGGAACCAGAAGTGCGCCCGGCAACCCTTCATCCGATGCACCGATGGATGCAGCGTGCCGAAACCGGCCCCATCGACCGCCAGCCTCCACACCGGTCGCTCGTCGGGTAGCAGGTTCATGTGCAGGGTCTCGCCGCAGCCGCACGGGCAAAGCATGGCGGCGCTCCAGGGGGCGCCGTCCTCGGTCACGACATAAAGGGTCCGGGCGTGGGGTCGCTCGGGCGCGTCCTCGTCGACATATTCAGTGCGGAACCGGACCCTGAGCCGATCCCGCAGCCAGATCTGCCACCGCTGCCAATGCCCTGCCATCAAACAACCCTCCGGGAAAGCTCCGGCATACCCAGCAGCGGCCGCGTATCGCCTCTGCCCAGGTCGCCACGGAAGACCGGACAGGCACCAGGCTTTGGGTCCCGGAACATCGCCATCTCGCTCAGGCTGACCTCGATATGGGCGAAGGCCTCATTCGGGTCGTCCCGGAACGGATGCAGGCGGGCCAGCAAATCGTTTACGGCCAGCGAGGCGATCAGCATGTTGAGCGAGATCACCGCCGGCCGCCGCACCGTAACCCCGGAGATGTAGCCATCGGCGATCTGCCGGGCATGTGCCTCGGGGTCGGTGCGGGCAAGCCCGGCCGCGCGCACGTCGTCGAGGCTGAACAGGCCCCGGCTGACAAGGCTCGACCCGCCGGGAGCAAGATAGTGAACGCTGCCGCAGACCTCGACGATTTCGCCCCGACGCAGCCCTTCCGGAACCGCGTGAATGCGCACGCCCAGGTCGAAATACGGGAGCTGATAGAAGGTCGCGAGCGTGTTCAGCAGGAACCGGCCGTCGATCGTGTCCATGCAGCCGAACACGATATCGCATTGCGCCACCGCTTCGATGGCCTCGGGCGACCACAGGCTTCGTTCCAGCGCGATCACGCGGGTGCCCGTCCCCATGCGCTCGACCGCCCCGGCAAGTACGGCGACTTTCGCCCGACCCTTCTCGGCATCGGCAGCCGTGGCGTTCAGAATGCGGTTGAGGTTGCGCTCTTCGACCGTGTCGTCATCGACGATCACCAGCTCGCCGACGCCGAGCCGGGCCAGTTGCTCGATCACCGGACTGCCGGTGCCGGAGCAGCCGACAACGGCGACCGAGAGCCGCCGCAATAGATCGAACGTCCCCTCGCCGAAGGCTTGCGCATGGGAGGCTGCGAAGCCGGGCACCGCCCCGGCGCCGGATGCCCCATCATGCCAGAAGAGCAGATCGTCACCGGCAACGTTGATCTGCGTGAGCGGCGGCATCGCGCCGTCCGCTCCCACGGTCCGGCCGAACATGCGGCCATCCGGAAGCATCACCGCGCTGCCATGCGGCCGGTCGTCATCGAACCAGTCTCGAAGGCTCGGCAGGAGCAGCCGGTCGCTCTCGTCATCAACCCCGGAAAAGGCAGGATCGCCGCCGGGGTGACTGTGCACCTTGACCAGCGTGCCGCCCGACCGTTCGGCGATCTCCAACAGCGGGAGGATCGTGTCGGTCGGCCAGGTCACCCGCCGATCCGTCCGGATCGAACAGGCCGAATACGGCACCGGGAACACCTCCCGCGCGATGAGGCGGGTCCGCCGGTCCCCGGCGCGCACCCCACAGAGCAGGAAAGCCGCCGCCTCCAAACCATCGCCGGGAAACAGGTGCGCCTTCAGCGCCGCGTGCTGCGTTCCGTTCAGGGTCAGGCCGACCATCACGCCGCCGGGCATTTTTCGAACTCCCGCATCAGCCAGTCCTCGACCATGAGGACGTGTGTGCCGAGGTTGTGTTGGCCGACCACCCACGGGTTGGCGGCCGTGTAGTGCCGCGACCACCGCTGGAAGACCTTGCCGTCGAGCGACTGCGTCGCTTCGGTCGCGCCGATGGCCCGGCCGTCCTTCCGCGCCAGTGCCGGGTAGAAATACACCATGTCGAGTGCAGCCTTCGGGTAGCCGGTCTCGATCCGGATCGCGGCGGTGACGGCGTCATGATTGTAGCCAGCATCCTGCGTTGCGAAACCATGCAGGAGCACCCAGGGAGAGCCGTCCACGACGGTCTCCCATGGGCAGCCGTAGGCATCGAGAAACGCCCGATCCTCTTCCGGCAGCTCGAACTGACGCCGCATCGCCACCTCAGCCCTCCGTCTGGTCGCGCGGCAGGGCCTTGAACTTCTCGACGCCAGGACGCCGCAGATCGACGCGCTCGCCGGGCTTGATCAGCTCGTATCCGCCGCCGCTCAGCTTGAGGCGCAGGGTCCAGTCTCCGGCGGGCGTCAGCCCGGCCGCCTCCAGGATCGTCTCGCGCGTCGGCTTGTCCTCGTGGACTTCATGCCGATCCCGGTTCACCCGGAAGCGGTAGCCACGGCACCGCGGCGGAGCCTTGCCCAGCTTCGCGTACTCTTCAAGGTCCGCGATCTCCTCGAGAATTTCTTCGCGGATCGCGTCTGCCAGTTCTTCGCCGCTCATGTCCGGCGGCCGGGCCTGCTCGTTCATTGCCTTTCTCCTTCTGCCTCGCCGCCGCAGCGGCTTACCCTGTCAGGTGGGGATCGGTTAACTGGCCTTCAAGGGTTTTAGTTTACAAAATTTCGCCTATCATATATCGTTTGTAAACCACACGCAAGGAGGCGAGAAACGTGATAGGACAGAGGCTTAAGCTCGCCCGTGCCGCAGCAGGCCTGTCTCTCAGGGAGTTGGAGGAGAAGATTGGAAACCGCGTCACGGCTCAGGCGATCGGCAAATACGAGCGCAACGAATCGATGCCCAGCTCGGGCGTCCTGATGGCGCTTGCCTCGGCGCTCGATGTCTCGGTGGACTACCTGGTCGGCGATCAGGACATGGCCCTCGAAGGGATCGAGTTCCGCAAGAAGAAGATCACGGGCAAGCGTGAGGAGGCGCAGGTCGAAGCGCAGGTCCTGCACCTGCTCGAACGCTATCTGATGGTTGAGGAGGCGCTGAATCTCGCGAGCGTCGAATGGGACAAGCCGCGAGAGGCACCTTACCCGGTCCGTCAGGGCCTGTCAGAAGCCGACCGTGCAGCCGAAAGCCTGCGCGATCACTGGGGGCTTGGGGTCGATCCGATCCCGAACCTTGTCGAGCTGCTCGAAGAGCATGGCATCAAGGTTCTCTCGATCGACCTGACGAATATCGACGGGCTCACGGCGCAGGTCCGCCGCGTCCGCAAGGGCTCGGTTCCCGTTATCGTCGTCAATGGCAAGGATTGGGGCGAGCGCCAGCGCTTCACGCTCGCGCATGAGCTCGGCCACATGATCATGGATGTGGGCGACGGCGTCGATCCCGAGAAAGCTGCGCATCGGTTCGCGGGAGCTTTTCTCATGCCTGCGGACGCGCTTTGGAGCGAGATCGGCAAGAACCGCACGTCGATCGGCGGTGATGAACTGTTCGCGCTGAAGAAGCTCTTCGGCGTCAGCGTTCAAGCCATCACGTATCGCTGCAAGGATCTGGGCATCTTCAGCGAACCGCTGTTCCGGCGTCTGTTCCAGGAGTTCAACCGACTTGGCTGGCGCAGCCCTCCCTATGAAGAGCCGTATGCAATCAAGGGCGAGAAGCCGACGCGGTTCCGGCGGCTTACGTTCCGGGCACTCGCCGAGGGGGCCGTTTCCGAGCCGAAGGCGGCCGAGCTTCTGGGCTTGTCGGTGCGCGAGCTGAACCAGATGATGGAAGTTCAGCCGCCGCAGCTGCCTGAAGCCGTAAATGGGGCCTGAAGCCGATGCGGGTCCTGGTCTCCGACACATCCGTTCTTGTCGATCTGGAGCGCGGGTCGCTGCTGGAGGCCAGTTTCCGTCTGCCCTACCAGTTTTCCGTGCCCGATCTTCTGTATGAGCGCGAGCTGAAGAACTTCGGCGGTGATGATCTGCTTCGTCTCGGCCTTGTCGTCGAAGAACTCGACGGCGACGGGGTCGCGCGGGCGCTCGCCTACCGCCAGCGCGTCCCTGTTCTCACTGTTCCGGACAGCTTTGCTCTGGCGCTGGCGCAGGCTCGGGAATGGATACTTCTAACCGGCGATGGACCGCTTCGACAACTTGCCGCTGACGAGGCTGTCGAATGCCATGGCGTGCTCTGGGTGATGGATCAGCTTCAGGCGGCCAATGCCGCGTCCCTCCGTCTGTTGCACGACGGCTTGACCGCAATCTCTAATCACCCGCGCTGCCGACTGCCCCGGCCCGAAGTCCGCCGTCGGCTCGCCGCCTATCTCGCCGGCCTTGAATAATTCATGCATGACCAGCCCTCGAAACCTTCCCAGCTGCAACGCGGGAAGCATGGTATGAATGGCAACTCTTTCTCGCTTCGCGGCAACCCAAAAAAGCAATGGCATGGGGCGAGCATCAATCGTGCGTATGATACCCATAAGAAATCCATCGACTACGACCGCGTTTCTACTTCCGCTCAGACCTTCACCGTGCACCTTGGGCAGCTGCGAGGTGAAGGTCTGCGAACCTGCACGTATTGACGATTAGGTCGGTGCGGCGACCGGCCGCTCTCCGCCCGGCGAGCACGAAGATCTCCGCCAAGCGGCAAATCGGCGTCTCTCAGATCGGCATCACCGATCACTTGGTCGGCGACACCTACGGAGGTTCACCCTCGCCGTCCCCGGGCCCTTGGGAAGTGAGGCCGAAGCCTCACCCAAAGGGATCGTGCTCTCCCACGATCACGACCTCGTCGCCGTCGATTTCATCGGCGGGGACAGCGCCGAAGGTTCCATCCCCTGCCTGGAAGACGACGATCGAGACCATGAGCGTGGCGGCGAGGGAGGCTGCGAAGGCGTGTGCATCTTTGCGAGACATCTGTTTGGCTCCTGTCTGGGAGGCGGGGGACCATCCCCCGCGCGACAGGACCCCGAAGGCCCGAAGACTGGCTGACATCACCGGGTGCGTTCGGCTCGCCCGAATCCACACGGCGGCACGGGCTCGCCCGTAGTCCGACCCCTTTGCGGGTTGATCTCGAAGACGGGACTCGGGGCAAGGAAGGGAATGGCGAGCGGGGGATGGTGCCCCAACGTCAGGAGCCGGTTGTCGCGCTGATGCTTGTAACGCCGCCAGCCTCCCGGCCGGGCTCTTGGTTGAAGACCTCCGTCTTGGGGGATGGATCCTTTGGTGCCCCGCGAGATCGCGGGACGGGGTTGTGGTCGGTGAGAGGCCCGCCTGTGGGCTGGCCCCTCACGCCTTAGCAGCGCTCAGGCGGCCAGGTACGCGCCCCCTGCCCTATCGCCGTCCTCGGCACCGACGATTTCAAGTCGCGCGCTGCGGTATCCTTCCTTGGCGATCCAGAGCTCGGCCGCAGTGATAGATTCCGCCAGGTGCAGCAGCTCGGTGTTGCCGCCGAAGTCGAGGAGCACACGCACCTGCCCGGGCTTCGGCTCCTCAGCGACCTCGAATACCAGCCGGCTGTCCGCCGAGTGGCTGCGCATAATGGTGACGAGGATGACCCCGTCCGAGGAGAAGTTCCCTTCATGCAGCGTGAAGGAGGCCGGAGCGGTCCAGGTCGGATAGACCCGGGGCGGTTCCTTTTTCACGAGACGACCGAGGCCGTTTGACCTTTCCCAAGCTGCCAACTTCTTGGTGAAGCGTGCCGGCGGCTTGGGACTGCCGTCGGTGTAGCGGATCAGCGCCCCGAGAGGGGCTGAGTCGATGATGTTCCTTGCAGACATGATTCCTCATCCCGAATGCGAGAGTTCGCATTCATCATATTGATATTGCTGTATTTTGTGAGAAATAGGGGCGAGTTTCCTCGCCCCCGGATGGCTCAGATCATTCCGCGGCCATCATCGATGCATCGCCGTCGGGCAGATCAGCCGTCAGGAAAGCCGGGAGATCGATGTCGTCGGGCTCGCCCGCATCTTCCCCCTGCCCTTCTCCGACCGCATCGCCGTCCTGCGCGGCCAGATCGGTCCGGCGGAGGACCTCGGGCAACCAACCGCTGCCCTTCAGAAGCCGCTCGGCTTCGGTCGCCATCTCGCCCTTCTTCAGGTGATCGAGAAGCTGCGCAGTCCCCTCCCCCTTCGCCTCGCGCACGGCTTCAAGGATCCGGGCCTTGGGCACACGGTTGAGATAGCCGTCGACCGTCGGCTCCCACCCCGCTTCGACCATGTCGAGATCGACGGCACGCGCCACTAGATCGGCATGGGCCATGCGGCGGGTCAGACCGCTGGCCGAGATTCCCGCCCCATAGGGGTTCACCTTCTCATGGAGCGCGTTAATGCCGAAGCTGAGGCAATGCGCCAGGAGCGCCAGACGGCTGCCCTGGTCGAGGACCGTCAGATAGTCCCAGAGCGCGGCATCGTCACCGAGGGGCAGATCAGACTCCCAGGCAGCGTGACGCTCATCGACCAGCTTTGCGACGACGCTGTCCTTGAGATCGGGCGCCTGAGCCGACATGTAGACATGACGCACGGAGGCTTCGAGACAGCTGCCCGAGGCTGAGGAGGTGCGGAAGGTATCCGTCACCAGCTTCAGGAGCAGAAGCGTCAGCGCCACGTCCGGCGAACGCCCGATGGCCTCGCGTAGCGCGAGGGTCCGGTGGGCCGTCAGTTCCATGACCAGCCGCTCGGGCAGCGGCTTCAGCGCGCCGTCATCTTCTTCCTCCGACAGGTCAGCGCCGATCGGCTGACCGCCCGAGGTGATGACTGTGCCGCCGACGGAGGTCGCCGACGGGTTCCAGCTGGAAACACCGACATCACCCCCCTGCCCCTTGGCATCCGCGCCATCGCCCTCCTGGACCGCGGTCTCCTCGCGCGGCTCGTCCTCGGGCCGGACATAGCCGCGATAGACAGCCAGGCCGCCATCCCGATCCAGCGTGACGAAGACGCCTGCGCGCCCGACCTCGGCCGGAGCATAGATCATGGGCCGCCGCTCGAGCGCTTCCATCGCCATCTCGAGCTGACCGAGCCGGGCATCGATCTCCTCGGGGTATTCGTCCTGGCCGGAGTATTCCTCTTCCAGCGCCCGATACTCCGCGAGGAGCGTCGCATGGGCCGCGCTCTCCTCGTCGGTCATCGGCGCGGGATCACCGGCCAGACGCCGCAGACCGTGGCTGTAGCCATAGGGCAGGTCGGTCGCCACCTCGATCCACTTCCAGCCATCCGAGGCCAGCGCCTCGGCTTCGGCCTGGAGCTTCTCGGAGACCAGCCGATCGAGCAGGGCAGGGTCCTCGAGCCAGCCTCCGTCATCGCCCTGGAAGAGATCGCGCAGGACGACACCGCCGGCCGCCTCATAGGCATCGACACCGACGAACACCGCGCGGCGATCAGACGCCCGGACCGAGGTCTCCGTGAGCATGCGCCGTATGGCGTAGGGCTCCTTGTTCCAGGAGTTCTTCACCGCATCCCAGACCTGCGCCTGACGCGCATGGTCCGGGTTCACGGTGAAGGCCATCAGCTGTTCGAGCGTCATGCCGTCCTCGGCATAAACCTCGAGCAGGGCAGGGGCCACGGAGGCGAGTTTCAGGCGCTGCTTCACGATCTGCGGCGTCACGAAGAAGGCCGCCGCGATCGCTTCCTCGCCCTGACCCTTTTCGCGCAGGGCCTGGAACGCACGGAACTGGTCCAGCGGATGCAAAGCCACACGCTGCATGTTCTCGGCCAGCGAGTCGTCCTCGGCCAAAATCTCGGAGGCGGCATCCCGCACGATGCAGGGGATCGGCGCGGTCTTGGCCAAACGCTTCTGCTTCACCAGGAGCGATAGCGCCTGGAAGCGGCGGCCGCCGGCCGGGATCTCGAACGTGCCGGTTTCGACCCCGTCGGCATCAAGCACGGGCCGGACGTTCAAGCCCTGCAGCAGGCCGCGCCGCGCGACGTCCTCGGCCAGTTCCTCGACCGAAATGCCCGCCTTGATGCGCCGCACGTTGGACTGGCTCAGCACGAGCTTGTCGAAGGGGATATCCCGCGACGGGGACAGGGTGACTTTCTGGGCTGCTTTCGCCATCAGATCTTCTCCACGACGGTCGCCGGAAGCCACTCTCCCGATCTCACTTCCCGTCACCCCTCAAACCCCCCAACCTTTCCCTCTATCTGCTGGTTGCTCATCAGACGGCGCAGAGAGTTCACAGCTGTGAACTTCATCGATTGGGGCGCCGACGGGGAGAATGTTCACAGCTGTGAACATCACGCCGCGCTTCGCCGGGACATCAGAGCCATGACCATCGGCCCGCAGGAGAACTCGCCCGCCGCCGCCTTCGATGTCAGCGCACGGAGATAGCCACCGGGCGATCGGATGTCGGCGAAGCGTTCCAGCATGGCGACAACAACGATCGATGCCTGCTCGGGGCCCATGAACCGTTGCGCTTCTTCCCAAGCGGAAGCACTGATCCCCATGGCCGGCCGCACATGGCAAGCCGCGTCGAAAAGCTGATGCCAGTGGCGGATATCGCCCTGGTAGAAAGTTTTGAGCGACGGGCAGCCCGCGATCACCAGATGGAGCGGGATCTTTGGCACGCGTCTTGTGTCTGCTTCTTCCACGTCAGCACCAGGTGCATCCGTTTCAACATCTGGCGCGCCGGCCGCCGCCCCGCCTTTTTCTAAGGCAGGTTCAAGATCTATAGATTCTTTATTTGAATTATGATGGTGGCGCTCAGTATTGGCACCATTGGTGTTCATTTCTTCTGTTTCAGGACCATCAATGACGTTGCGTGCGTGGTCGAGAAGGGCTTCAAGGTCGGCGCGAAATGCTGAGAGCTCCTCGAGCGTGAGCTTGCGGCGAAGGGCGCGCGCTGTGAGAACAGCCTTGTCGCGAAACTGATCCCAGAGGCCGAGGCCTGGCTGGACCTCTTCTCCGAACTCCGCCAGGGCAGCAAGATCGCGCCGCATGAGGCTCACGACCTCCCGCAGTCTCCGGACACGGTCCTCGGCCTCACGCACAGCCTCTGCGGCCCGTGCAACCTCTTCGGATTGGCAGTAGAGTGGCGAGAGGTCGAAGCCAAAAGCCACACGCTCTTCTCCGTGCTTGCGAACATACCTCTTGCCGTTGGGACTATCGCGGCGCATGAGCAAGCCAGCATCCACCAGACGGGCAATGTGCCTGCGCATCGTGGAGCAGGGCATGCCGTTCAGCCGCTCGCAGATTGCCTTGTTCGACGGGAAGACGACCATCTCGGTATTCCCGCCAAGTGCATCATCCGGAAAGAAGCTGAGAAGCCCCTGCAGAACGGTCAGATCGCGTTCGGAAACCCCAAAGGCCGCCTGCGCCTTGGACAGCTCGCGAAGGAGCTCCCACTTGTTGACGGGCTTGCCCGGAACAGACGCCTCAGGACGCTCGACCACGCGCAGATGGGCGTGCGAGATCGGCCGCATAAACGGCGAAATCGGTGTGTACTCCATGATGTCATTCACGAAGGCATAGAAAAGCTGTTCCGCGAATCACATATGACTTGCGGTTTGCGCGCCGGCCCACTACCTTGAAAGTGCTAAGATCAAAGTTGGGGTCTCGTGGAGCGCAAGCTTTGCGGGACCTTTTCTTTAGCCTGTACCGTGCCTCCTTTTTGTTGCTGCTCTGCCTCTCTTCATGTCTCGCCTTTCCAGCGATCGTGAAGCTCTTCGAGGACGTCCTGCGCGCGGGCATCAAGCCACTCCGCAAAGGCATCATCCACATCCGTCAGGTCCAGGCGAAGCGCCCGGCCAGATCTCTTGATAGCGCCCACGGGCGTGCCATCGATCACAAGGGCAGTGGTCTTCGATCTCGGCTTCTTGCCGAGCGTCGAGCTCACACTCTTTTTTACGTGCCGCGCAACGGCCTCAAAAGCCGCCACCGAAGGATCCACCTGCGGATCCTCATCCGCCTGTTCGTTCGCGGCCGCCTTGGCGCGAACATCAAGAGCAATTCGGGAAAGATCGTCGTTCTCGATCCGGCTGTCGGCAAGCTCCTTGGCCAAAGCTTCCCATCTGGGACGGCCGACGCCGTGCGCCGGTCCGATTGCATGGGCCAGTGCAGTTCCGATCGCCTTGGCAACCGAGATCGACATCGATACCGCCGAACGGGTCACGTTGAGCACTTCGGCAATCTGTGCCTGCGAGCCAAAGCCACTATCGAGCAGTTCCTGAGCGAAGAGGGCACGCTCGATGTAACTCAGGTCACGTCTACCAGTATTCTCTGAAACCTGAGCGCGGAGTGCCGCCGTATCGTCCAGGTTAGCGATGAGGGCGCGAACCTTGCTCACTTTGTCGGAGGCACGAATGGCCTCAAGACGGCGGCGTCCATAGACGAGGAGATACCGATTGGGGTCGGTCGCATGGCGCCGAACAAGGATGGGCACAGTCTGCCCGTTTTGTTCAATCGACGCGCGAAGGTCGTGCACATCCTTTGGGTCGAGGCGATCCGAGTATCGCTCGTCTTGGATCTCAGCCGGATCGAGCTCCCAAACATGGTGAGCATCGACAGCATCACGCGCCGACCGCAGGGCCCGATTGCTAGACATCATGCTACCAGGGGCAGGGGGCGTCCCCGCCGCTGCAAGACTATCCAGCATGGACATGCGCTTCTTCTTGCTGTCGGTCATCAGCGCCCCCAAGTCTTCTGAATGAGCTGGGCAATCTCGTCGTTGACCGCATTCAGGCTTTCAATGGCCCGGTCATAGGTCGTCCGGGTGAACGCGCTGCGTTCGACCTCGTAAAGGGTCTGCTTGGTCAAACCGGCATCTGAGATGGCCGTCGACTTGAGCATCGGCGCGTTCAAAACCTTGTCGCCGTACATCGTTCGCAAGAAGGCGACGATACGGTTCTGCGGTGCGTCTGTCGGCTCATACCGGGTCAAGAGATACCGCATCCAGTCATGCGACATGTCGGCCCCACTGTCGGCAATGACGTCCATCAGGTCAGCCGTCATTCTGAGGAACTGGCTCATCGACATCACGTCGAGCATCTCGGGATGGATCGTAACGAGAACGCCTGTCGCGGCCGACAGCGCGGACATGGTCAAGAACCCCAGTTGCGGAGGACAGTCGATGACGACGACGTCATACCGCTCATCGACCTGCGCCAGCGCCTCCTTCACACGGAAAAAGAACAAACCCGCGTTGCCGCGAGAAAGCGCCCGCGGCGTCTCGTGCTCGAACTCCATCAGTTCGAGATTGCCAGGAATCAGATCGAGGTTCGGGATATATGTCTTGCGGATCACCTCGGCGATCGGAACCGGGTCTTCATAACGGATCGCATCGTAGAGCGTGCCGCCGTCCAGCAGGTCAAACTCAGGCTGAACCCCATGCAAGGCCGTGAGAGAAGCCTGCGGATCTAGGTCGATCGCCAGGACTCGGTAACCCTTGAGAGCCAACCGTTGAGCGAGATGCGCCGAGGAGGTCGTCTTGCCCGACCCACCCTTGAAGTTCATCACGCCGATGATCTGCAGATGGTCACCTGCGCGACGCCCGGGCAGGTAGTCTCCCGGCTTGCGAGCCGTTTTTTCCAACAAAACGCGCAAGTTATGGATGTCGTCGGCCGAATAGTGCCGCCGGTTCCCCGATGAAACTTCCGGCGACGGCCCCTTGCCATCAAGGTGGAGCTTCCTGAGGTATGAATCGTTGACGCCCAGCAGAGCAGCTGCTTCCCCAGAGGTGAATTTGCGCATAGACTTGGATGCGTCGGGCGGAAACAGGCTCTCACGCTGCGAATGCAGTTGCGCCGCCAGCACCTCAGAATGCTGACGGATCACAGCGTTCAGGTCTTCCTGTGTATCGGCTCTGCTCATCTGCCCTCGCGCGCCCGTGGCGTGTTCACGGAATTTGGCGTTTAGTCGCCCTTTTCCGTGACTATTGCCGGAGGACTCAGATTCGTGCAAGCTCTTTCTAAATCTGGTGTCAGGCGCTGCATGATGCACAAGAGTAGCCCGGGCTCGTGGACAGGCTTGCCCAAGCAACCAACATGATATACATTCCTGACCGTATATCCACTCAGGAGGTCACGATGCAGGTCGCGAAATGGGGCAACTCGCTTGCCGTCCGTTTGCCCGCCGAGCTTGTCCGGGAACTTGGCCTCAAGGAAGGTGATCAGATCGACCTGGTCAAGGACGACGGCCAGGTAAGAGTCCGTCGTCTGGCGCGTGCGGATGAGGTGCTGACGGGTCTGCGCCGCTTTAGGGGCAAGCTTCCCGCTGCGGAACGCCTGAGCCGCGAAGACGCGCATGAGCGCTGAATTCGCGGACACGAATGTCGTTCTGTACCTGCTCGACGACGGCCCGAAGGCCGATCGCGCCGAGCTCATCCTGGGGCAGGGGCCCCGGATCAGCGTTCAGGTGCTGAACGAGACGCTGGTAAACTGCCGCCGCAAAGCCGGCCTCAGTTGGGAGGAGGCAGGGACGTTTCTCGAAGGCGTGCGCGCCTTGTGCCCCGTCGAAGACCTGACCCTCCAAACCCATGACGTTGGCCGCGCCTTGGCGGAACGTTACGGTTTCTCGATCTACGACGCGATGATCGTGGCAAGCGCTCTGGTTGCGGGCTGCACCACGCTGTGGAGCGAGGACATGCAAGATGGCCTGCTAGTCGAAGGGCAGCTTCGCATCGTCAACCCCTTTGCATGAGCGGACAGCTTCTGAGCCTGAAACTGACCACAGGCTTGTAATCCCTCCATGTCTTGGAGGATTTGCAAGGTAGCTCGACTACTCAAGCAGCCCCAGCCTCTCCGCCCGCTCCAGCAGCATCTTCACAGATGACGGCTGCCAGCTTGTCCGCCCGCGGGGCGTGCGCTCGCGCATCGCTTCCAGTCTGGTGCAGATCGCCTGAAGCGTGATCTCGGGGTCCGCGCCCTTGATGGCAGCGACGATGGCGGGCAGGCGGTCGTCGGTTTCGCGGCGGCCGGCGCGGTCCAGTACCGTGGGCGGCAGGAAGCCGTCCCGGACATAGGCGTTGACCGCGCGCAAAAGCCGGCTTTGCGTCCATTGACGCTCGTGGGGCAGGGGGCCGTTGACGATGCGCACCACATCTTCCCAGGGTAAGTCGGGCCGCAGGCGGCGGACATGGGGCACCCAGTCCTGCGCCGTCTCGTTCAGGCGTTCCATATAGCCGTCCTGCCGGGCCAGCCGCACCTTGCGCAGCGCCGCCGGATCCCGGACGCGCAGGCCCGGATTGCCGCCAACCCGGCCTTTGGTTCGTGCGCTGGCCAGCCCGGCCTTGGTGCGTTCGCGGATCAGGGCGCGCTCGAACTCGGCCGCGGCACCGAGGACCTGCAGGGTGAACTTGCCTTGCGGCGAGGACGTGTCGATCGGATCGGTGAGCGAGCGGAAGAAGGCGCCCTTCGCCTCCAACCGTTCGATCACCTCGAGGAGGTGGGAGAGCGACCGCGCCAGACGGTCGATGCGCACCACCACCAGCGTGTCGCCCTTGCCGATCCGCTCCAGCACCCGCGCCAGCACGGGCCGCGCGCGGTTTCCGCCCGAGGCTTGCTCTTCATGGATCTCTGCGCAGCCCGCGGATTTCAGGGCCTGAGACTGGGGCAGGGGGGTCTGATCCTCCGTCGAGACGCGCGCATAGCCGATCAGGGACATCAGAACAGGCCGTTTGCAGTTTCACATACCGTCAATAAACGACCGTTTGTAAACGGATTCAAGGGCGCTCTCTACGGCCGAGGTCAGCGAAATGCCCTTGGTTTCCTGAGGCTGTGAGCGATCAGAGAGATCTCGCAGGCAGTCGCGCGTGCGTGCTATATACGGAGTATAGACGCACACCAAGAAAACCCTTGGGTAAAGTGCAAAACGTACGTATTTTGCACATATGAAGCCTCAAGCATCTGCTCCATATGGTATTTTTGACGACTCTCTTACCGAGGTGGAAGAGGCCGTGGAGAGATCCGAAGACGATCTGTGGTTCCTGCCCGGTCCGATCGAAGACGAGCCCGACGATCTGCCGCCCGGCCCTAGGGCCGAACCCCGCGAGACTGCAATCCTTGACGACTGGCGCAAAGCCGAGGCGGACAATGCCGCGCGGCTCGCCCGTGTCGCAGGTCGGCTCGGTGGGCTGGACGAGCGGTTGCGGAGGGGGCCTGAGGGTTGGCGCCACAGGCTCGCCCTGATCGAAGCGGCCGACCTAAGCTGGTTCGTAGGCGACCGCATCGGGCCGGATCGACTGGCGCTCTGGATCGCCCTGCGCCTGTCTGGCGTGCAGGACGACAGTGTCGCCCTGGCACGGGTCGGGTGGGCGGTGCGGCGCCTGACGGGAGGGCCAGGGCCGGAGGTGGACCTGGCCACTTTTGTGGATCGCCGTGACCCCGAGAACTTGGCGGATGAGGCGGAGCCCTTTGCGGATCGCGCGGGCGGTTGGCTGGACCTGATGGCGCAAGCTGCCGACCTGCACCCGATCAGCCGTGCCTGCATGGGCTTTCACATTTGGAGTTTGGCGGGTCTCGGGCAGCACGGAGACCGGATGGAAGCGGCTGTCACGGCCGCGCGGATTGCGACCGGAGAGGGCAGGGGAGCGATATTTGCCCCTCTCGCCATGGGCGGGGCAGGCGGGCTGCGCGCCGGTGGCACTGCTGCTGACCGACTGGTGCGATGGCTCGACGGGATGGAGACAGCAAGCCGGACCGCGATGCGGCACCTTGACGACATCGAGGCTTGGTCAGCGCGGTCCGAAACCGAGATGGTCACGCTCTCGGGCAAAACGCCCCCAGCCTTGCGCGCAGTTCTGACCGAATGGCCCCTTGTCTCCGCCCCAATGGCCGAGGCAATCACCGGCGCCAGTCGCGCGGCCGTTCAGCGGAACATGGCCTGGATGCAGGCGCGAGGTTTGATCCGAGAAGTGACCGGGCAGGGAAGATTTCGCATGTGGTGTGCACGCGCAGCCTAGGTTGCCTTCTCTCACCCCGGCTCCGTCAAACCGTCAGCATCGGCCTTCGCGCCTGCTTCTGGCAAAAGCCACAAGAGTGCGATGGCCAGCACCAGCCAACCGATCAGGTTCACGCTTAGCACGCGCGCCGCATAGAGCGCCGCAAGGTCGGGCGGCACTGCCGGGGCAGAAACGGGTGGCAAGGGCGCTCCGAAAAGGTGGGGTGCCAGGATCAGGGCAAGGCCCGCGAGCCGCCCGGGCCAGGACCGCAACCCCGCAGCAAAGAAAATGCCGGCAGCCGTCATCGCGACAGTCGCAACCCACCAGAGTTGCCGGTCCGCCAGTTCCGCTGCCTCCATTCCGGGCAGTTCGGGCGGAAGGTCGATTGCAGGCGCAAGGGACAGGACGGCAAAGCCGATAAGGCCGAGGGCTGTGGCCGGGATCCTCCCGCCGCCGGGCAGAGCCCGGAACGCGGTCAGGCCGGCTCCGGCCAGCAGGCCAAAGCCCGCCCAGGTGAGGATCAGGGTCAGGACCGTCAAGCCATTGCGCACAAGCAAGTTGTCCGTATTTTCCGCGCCCTGCGCATCATGGCCGGGCGTTTCTAGCGGGTTAGGTGCAGGGTCGGGCTTGTTGCTCTCGATCCCGATCAGAACGAGTTCGCCCGTCTCATACCGTTCAGCCTCGACGATCAGGGGTTGGATGAGAAAGAACTGAAAAACGGCAGCCACGAGGCCCGCGATGGCACCCGCGATTACCCCGCCGGACAGCAAGGTCTTTGTCATGTCGATTATCCAGAAACGTCAGTGGCAGGGAAAACCGGTCGCATGACGTGTGTCATGCGTTGCAGCGTGCAATGCGTCAGGCGAAGCAAAACCAGCGGCAAAGATCAGCACTGCGCCAATAAGCGCGCTGGTCAGGATTGGTCCGAACTGGCTCTTCGATTGCTCCGCTGTGGCGGACAGGATTCTGGTGGACATGAAGGTTCTCCGCCCGTCACACCCGACGGGATTAGGGTTGCGCCATCGCTTGGCCGGTCTCCTGGCTCGCGGATTAACACAGTCCTTCGCCTTCCCGGGCATTGGCCCAGTGGCACGATGAAGGACCGCTACCGCATACAGTCGCGGGGGCGGCTGAGGCCTTGGGCGCCGCAATTGGGTCCGCCCTTCCTCATTCCCGATTGAGTTCCAGGACTCTGCGCCCCTTGAACACCAAACAGTGAGAGCTTTGCGCCGAACCCCCGCGAAGTCAACTGACTACCGGGAGTGAAAATGCTGCACCGGTACTGCTTTGCCGCTCTGCTGTGTCGTGCAATCAGATCCATGCTCCACCCCGTGCCCGAGGTCAGCCAGGATTGGGCAGTCGGGCCGGTGATCGCCGCAGCATGCGTCGGCTAGGTGGCGCAGTGTGTCGATCATGGCCTGCATCTCGCGCACCTTCCGTTCGAGGCCGTCGATCTGGTCCGTCGCAAGGCGTTTCACATCCGCGCTTTGACGGGTCCGGTCGCGCCAGAGTGCCAGAAGCTCTTCGATCTTCTCGACCGAAAAGCCAAGGTCGCGGGACCGACGAATGAACCGCAGCATCTGCACTTCAGTCGGAGAGTAGACGCGGTAGCCTGATCCGGTCCGCCCTGCGGTGGGAATAAGGCGAATAGATTCGTAGTAGCGGATCATTTTGGCCGACACGCCCGAGGCCTTTGCCGCTTCACCAATGTTCATGATCATGCCTCCTTCAATGCACAACTGCGGCCTGGAACCGCCGCAGCCGGAGGGCGTTTCCAAGAACAAAGACCGACGACAAGGCCATCGCGGCGGCAGCGAAGATCGGTGACAGAAGAACGCCGAAGCTCGGCCACAGCACGCCCGCGGCAACAGGGATCAAGGCAGCGTTATAGGCAAAGGCCCAGAAGAGGTTCTGCCGGATGTTGCGCATCACGGCCTTGGACAGCGCGATGGCGTCCGATACCGCCGTCAGGCGACCGGTCATGAGCACGACGTCCGCCGCCTCGATTGCTACGTCGGTCCCCGTTCCGACAGCAAGGCCAACGTCAGCCTCGGCCAGGGCCGGGGCATCATTGATGCCGTCGCCGACATAGGCGAGCTGTCCCAACGCCTTCAGTCGCTTGACTGCGGCGACCTTGCCGTCCGGCAGCACTTCGGCCACGATCTCGTCGATGCCGAGTTGGCGGGCGATGGCGCCTGCGGTGCGGGCGTTGTCGCCAGTGATCATCGCAACTTTCAGCCCCATAGTGTGCAGGGCGCGGATTGCCGTTGGCGTGGTCTCCTTGATCGGGTCCGCGACAGCAAGGATGGCAGCGAGTTTGCCGTCGATGGCGGCATAGAGCGGCGACTTGCCTTCGTCTCCCAATCGAGCGGCAGTATTCCCAAAGGGCGATACGTCAATCCCCAGTCGGGCCATGTAGCGATCAGCGCCGATCTCGATCCGCTGCCCGCCCGCCTGTGCAGTGACGCCGAAGCCGGTAACGGAGTCGAAGGCTGTGACGGCGGGCAGGGACAAACCTTCGTCTTCTGCGGCCTTTACGATGGCGCGGGCGATCGGGTGCTCGGACTTCGCTTCGACGGCTGCCAAGAGTGACAGAACGGCGGCGCGATCGAAACCTGGTGCAAGATCGAGGTCGGTGAGGCTCGGCCTGCCCTCGGTTAGCGTGCCGGTCTTGTCGAGTGCCACGACCTTCACTCCCTGAAGAGACTGGAGCGCCTCGCCCTTGCGGAACAGCACCCCCATTTCGGCCCCGCGCCCGGTGCCCACCATGATCGAGGTCGGCGTGGCGAGGCCCATGGCGCAGGGGCAAGCGATGATCAGCACGGCTACGGCATTGACAAGACCGAAGGTCAACGCGGGGTCGGGGCCGAAGATCAGCCAAACGGCAAAGGTCAGTGCTGCAAGCGCCATCACTACCGGGACGAACCACATCGTGACCTTGTCGACGAGTGCCTGGATCGGCAGCTTGCCGCCCTGTGCCGCCTCGACCATGCGAATGATTTGAGCGAGCATCGTCGCCTCGCCCACCGCGGTGGCGCGGAACGTGAAGGCACCTGTCTGGTTTACAGTCCCGCCGGTTACCCCATTCCCAGCGGTCTTCTCCACCGGCAGCGGCTCGCCCGAAATCATGCTCTCGTCGATCCAGCTTGCGCCAGTCATTACCTCGCCATCGACTGGCACCCGCTCACCGGGACGGACCTCGACGACATCTCCCGGGCGCACCTCGGAAACAGGCACCTCGACCACCCCGCCGCTGCGGATCACCCGGGCTGTCTTGGCCTGTAGGCCGACCAGCCGCTTGATCGCCTCGGACGTGCGTCCTTTGGCGCGCGCTTCGAGGTAGCGACCGAGCAGGATCAGCGTGACGATCACCGCCGCCGCCTCGTAGTAGACATATGTTGTCCCGGCAGGCAGGAGCCCTGGAGCGAAGGTGGCGACCAGCGAATAGCCGTAGGCGGCCGAGGTGCCGACGGCGACCAGGCTGTTCATGTCGGGGGTGAGGCGGGCAAGCGCAGGCAGGCCCTTGCGGAAAAAGCGCAAGCCGGGGCCGAAGAGGACTGCCGAGGTCAGGGCGAACTGCAAATACCAACTGTTCTGCATCCCGATCGTGTTCATTACGGCCATGTGGACCGACATGAACAGGTGCGACCCCATTTCCAGAACGAAGACCGGTAACGAAAGGGCGGCAGCGATTACAACATCTCGCTTCAGCAACGCTTCTTCTGCGGCCTTTTTCGCTGTCGCGCCATCATGCGCAGCCATAGCTGGGGCTGCGGGGCGGGCGTCATATCCCGCGTCTGCTACCGCTCGGGTCAGCGCCGCCACATCGGCCGATCCTCGCACTGTTGCCCGCTCGGTAGCCAGATTGACGGTGGCAGACGCTACCCCCGGCACTGATGCCAACGCCCGTTCGACCCTCGCCACGCAAGAGGCACAGGTCATGCCTTCGATAGCGAGATCGATGGGCTTTGCTGGCACATCGTAGCCCGCATCTTCGACGGCCCTCACCAACGCACCGCGATCGAGCGCCACGCCCGTAACCTCGGCTCGCTCGGTGGCAAGGTTAACTGATGCCGTCGTCACCCCCGGCACAGCTTTCAAAGCCCGTTCGACATGTGCGACGCAGGACGCGCAAGTCATCCCGTCGACGTCGATCGTCATAAGATCGGTATCAATTCGAGACGATTGCTTTGCGAGCATGTTCATCACGGAATTCCTTTCAGGGATGCCTCCGCCGTATGAGATACGGCTTCCCATTATGGTAAGGTCAAGGGGCAACCTGAGATTCGTCATCACGGCTTTGTGGGCTTGACCTTACAACCGTGGGAAGCCCTATCTGATGACGCATGAGGCAAAACCCTGAAGGAGGCACTCATGCAGTTCCATATCGAGAACATGACCTGTGGCGGTTGCGCCAACAGTGTGACGAGGGCGATCCAGTCGGTGGATCCGGCCGCCGACGTCAAGGCGGACCCCAGCACGCAGAAGGTCGAAGTCACGTCCGCAGTTGCGCGTGATCGGCTGGTCGCGGCCCTGACCAAGGTTGGCTACGCCCCTGCCTGAAGCATCCAAAACAATACAGGACATCCGAAAATGAAAAAACGCACAGTAGTGCTCTCCGCAGCAGCCATTGCCGTTGTTGGCGGCCTTGCCATCGCCCAGACCATGGAAGGGATGGACCATTCTAACATGGGCGGAATGGGAGACATGGGCATGATGAGCCACACGTCGCTGATCCCGCCGGAACTCGCCGACAATCCGGCCGCACAGGCCTATGCCGCCGCCATGGATAAGATGATGGCCGACATGATGGTCCCATATACAGGCGATGCGGACGTCGACTTTGTGCGAGGCATGATCCCGCACCACGAAGCCGCAGTCGCCATGGCGCAGATCCAGCTGGAACATGGAACCGACCCTGAAATCCGCAAGCTCGCGGAAGAGGTGATCGCGGCTCAGGAAGCCGAGATTGCCGAGATGAAGGCCTGGCTCGCCGCACGCGGCCTGTAAGGCTCTTCAGTGGCGTGCGGGGTGGCTTGCTCCCGGCCATCCCGCCGCCCGACTGGCAGGGGCTCTTGATCCACCCTGGCAACGTGAAAGGAGCGCAGCTATGTCGGATGCACACCGGAACAAGCATCATCAGCATGGACATGGGATCGCAGCGGGCTCTGGGCCCGCCGACGTTCAGTCGGGCGCTTCGGCAGCCACTGATGAGAGACCTGCAACTGCACATGCAGGACACCATGCCGGGCATGGCGACATGGTCGCCGACTATCAGCGCAGGTTCTGGGTCTCGCTGGTACTCACGATCCCTGTTCTGATCCTTTCGCCCATGGTGCGCGACTTTGCGGGGCAGGGGATGACGCCGCTGTTTACCGCCGAGGAGTGGGTCGCACTTGCCCTGTCCTCCATCATCTACTTCTGGGGCGGTTGGCCTTTCCTTACTGGCGCGCTTCCGGAGATCCGGACGGGCCGTCCTGGGATGATGACGCTGGTCGCACTGGCGATCTCGACCGCGTATTTCTATTCCGCCGCCGTCACGCTGGGCCTGCCTGGTGGTGAGCCGTTCTATTGGGAACTGGCCACGCTGGTGACCATCATGCTGCTGGGTCACTGGCTGGAAATGCGGTCGGTTCTCGGTGCATCGCGGGCGCTGGAGGAACTGGTGCGCCTCTTGCCCGACACCGCGCTGCGGGTGACGGCCGATGGCGGCACCGAGGAGGTGGCGGTGGCGGCGCTGATCGCCGGCGACCGGGTGGTGATCCGCCCGGGCGCGAAGGTGCCAGTGGACGGCGTGATCACCGACGGCGTCTCGTCGTTCAATGAGGCGATGCTGACGGGCGAGTCGAAGCCCGTGACGCGCACGGCCGGCGAGACCGTTATCGGCGGGGCGGTCAACGGCGAGGGCGCGGTCACCATCGAGGTCAAGGCAACTGGGGAGGCGACCTACCTTTCGCAGGTCATCGCCATGGTAAAGGCCGCGCAGAACAGCCGGTCGCGCACCCAGGACCTTGCCACCCGCGCGGCCACAGTTCTGACCTGGGTCGCCATCACCGTCGGCCTGGGTTCGTTCGTCTGGTGGATCTGGGCGGGCGAAAGCGTCACCTTCGCACTGGAGCGGATGGTGACGGTGATGGTCATTGCCTGCCCCCACGCGCTTGGCCTTGCCGTGCCGCTGGTGGTGGCAGTCTCGACGTCGCTGGCGGCCAAAAACGGCCTCCTGATCCGCGACCGCGCAGCCTTTGAGCGGGCGCGCGACCTGAACGCTGTGGTGTTCGACAAGACAGGTACACTGACCGAGGGGCGGTTCGGGGTCAGCGATATCGTCATGCTCGACGGTGGCGATGCAGCAGTGGCGCTGCGCATGGCAGCTTCGGTCGAAAGCCAGTCGCAGCACCCGATCGCGCAAGGCATCGTGGCCGATGCCAAGGCCAGGGGGATCGACTTTCCCGCCCCGGAGGGGCTGCACAGCATTACTGGCGCCGGCGTCACCGCTCGGGTGGACGGAGAGGACGTGGCCATCGTCAGCCCCGGCCACCTGCGTCGGCAGAACACCCCTGTGACAGATCCGCGCCTTGCGGCACTGGAGGAGGCGGGCAAGACAGTTGTTGTCCTTGTGAGGGGCGGCAAGCCGCAAGCACTCTTCGCGTTGGCCGACATCGTGCGGTCGGAATCTCGCGATGTTGTGGCGCGCCTCAAAGCCAGGGGTGTGCAGTCGATCATGATGACGGGTGATGCGGAAGGCGTAGCCCGGTCGGTCGCAACCGAGCTGGGGCTGGACGAATACTTCGCTCAGGTCCTGCCCGATCAGAAGGCGGCCCGGGTCAAGGAATTGCGTGCCCGGGGACTGAAGGTTGCTATGGTCGGTGACGGTGTCAACGACGCCCCGGCGTTGGTCGAGGCCGATCTTGGCATCGCCATCGGCGCGGGCACGGATGTGGCGGTAGAATCAGCCGATGTCGTACTCGTCCGCTCCGACCCGCGTGATGTCGAGGCCATTCTCGGCCTGTCGCGGGCCACCTACAACAAGATGGTGCAGAACCTGATCTGGGCCACAGGATACAATGCGTTTGCAATTCCGATGGCCGCGGGGATCACATTCGGCACAGGATTCCTGATGACGCCGGCCGTCGGGGCCGTGTTCATGTCGGCGTCCACCATAATCGTCGCCATCAACGCCCAGCTTTTGCGGCGCTATCGGGGCTGACGCTCCGGTCACATGCCATGCAGCCCGTGCAGGCTGCCGGTGAGCAGGACCGGCGCCAGCAGGGGCGCCGCAACGGCAAGGACCAGTGCACGGTCGCGCCATCTTTCCAGACGCCAGCAAAGAAAGCTGGTCAGCCCCACGACCAGCGCAACTTCGAACATCCCGAAGGCCTCGCCGTAGAACTGCGGATTCCAATAGCTGACCGGACTGCGGAAAACCCAGTCCGAGACAGGCCAGAGCTGGCGGCGGGTATCATCGTGATGTGTCAGAAAGTCCGCAAGGGCATGCAGAAGACCGGCGCCCGCGAAGGCGCGCAGGATCAGCTGTCTGCGCCAGAGTGCCAACCCGAGCAGACTTCCCCAGACGAAAAAGCTGTGGTCCACGGCGAAGACAGCCTGCCAGCTCTCCGAAAAGAACAGTGTGCTGAAGACCTCATGTTCCGGAATGCCCGAAACGCGGGTTGAGCAAAGGACCATTGCAAACATCGGAAGGTCCGGAGCGAGCCCACCTGCGAGCGCGGCCACCAGGGTTGCGACGCAGAGGGGTCGTGCGAAGATTGCAGCCCCGAGCAGCATGTGGGACGGCGTGTTCATCGGGTCAGCAAACTGGCGCTGCCTGGGCAGCCTCGTCTTCCACAATCTGGCGAAGGAGCGCGTAAGGGATTGCGCCATTCAGGACGGTCCGCCCGATTACAAGACCTGGCGTGCCGATGAAGCCAAAGATATCGGCGAGCGCTCGTGTTCGGTTCATCTCTTCCTGCACCTCTGCAGATGCCATGTCTTTGGCCAGCCGATCGACATCGAGGCCGATATCCGCCGCCACCCTGAGGACTGAGGCTTCTTCGGCGACCAGAGGTGTTCGCATGAACCGACGCCGAAGTTCTGGTTGTTTGCCTTGCTTCGCGGCAGCGACCGACGCCCGCGCTGCAAGCTCGGAAGCGGGTCCGAAGATCGGAAGTTCATGCTGAACCAGCCAGAAGGAAGCAGGATGATCGGCCATCAGCGTGTCGAGGTCTCGCTCCAGCGCCCGGCAGTAGGGACAGCGGAACTCGCTGAAATAGGCAATGGGAATGACCCCCTCAGAACCGCTGTTGCCAAAGAGGGCAAGGCAGGGGTCAGCACGTACCGCTTCGGCACGCGCGCGGCGCTGGTCTGCATCCTGAGGCGGCGCATCGAGTCCGACAAGGGCCAGCGGTGTTCCGGAGGTCTGGCCAACCCCGTCAAGTCGGCGAAACGGCGGCAGATCCGCAATGTCGGCATAGCGCGGCCCGCGGCCCGGGAGCCGGTCCCAGGGAAGGGCACGCAGACCATAGATAAGGGCAACGATCCCGCCGAAGACGAGAAGGTCGCGGCGCCTCACGTTCACATCACAGTCACCGGTGTTCCAACCGGCACCTGTTCGTAGAGCTGGATCACATGCTCGTTCAGCATCCGGATACAACCGTTCGAGACGGACTGACCGATTGACCACGGCTCGGTCGTGCCATGGATACGATAGTAGGTATCGCGCCCTTCCCGGTAAAGGTAGAGCGCGCGCGCCCCAAGGGGGTTGTTCGGCCCGCCGGGGACACCATCGGCGAACTGGGCATAACGGTCAGGATTGCGGCGGATCATGTCGTTCGTCGGACGCCAGGACGGCCATTCGGCTTTGCGCTCGATGATCGCGGACCCCCTGAAGGCAAGCCCGGCCTTGCCGACACCGACTCCGTAGCGGATCGCCCGCTCGGTATCGAAGACGTGGTACAGAAAGAAGCTTCGCGGGAACACGAGGATCTGTCCGGGCGCGTGCTGCTCGCGGACGCGCACCTCGCGGGGCTGGAATTCGTCGGCCAGCACAAACGGCTCTGCGGTATGGGCCCGAAGGATGGTGGGCGAGGACAGCGCTGCAAGTGCGGCCCCGCCAATGAGGAAGCGTCGGGAAATCATGCTATCTCCTGAGAGGAACGAAAATGACCGGGTTCGTTCAGAAGACGTATCGCGGCGGCGGCGTGTGGGGGGCCAAACTGCGGCTGGAGCCCATGACCGGCGTGATCTCGAAATGCGACGATCCGGCCACCGACATCAGAGTGACGGGCACTGGCTCACCGGGGATAACAAGCTGACATGTTCCGTGTCCTGACCCCTCACCGCAGAAAGCATCTGGTATCAGGGGTTGGGCGTGAAGTGCGTCAGCATGTACTCCGTGCGGTGATCGTTCTGAGTGCGCCAGTCCAAAAAGGGTGGCGAGAAGGAGGAAACTGCACAGGAGGGCCATCATCAACCGCATGGCTGGAGCATAGCCCCTCTCACCTAAGTGCCGACTGATCACATCTAGGTGAAGCACCAAATTCCTTCCAGGATTGGCGAAAACGCAACGCATTCACCTGTTTGTGACCCGGCCGCGATGCAAAGCCGTTTGACCTTCCCACGTTGGAAGGAAGCAAACCTTGCTCAAAAAGGAGCAGAACATGCGATTCACTCGACGGCTTTTTGTTGCCGGAGCACTTGCCGCGCCTTTCGTGACCGGTCGCGCCGCCAGCGCGTCGGAAGACACGCCTGGCCCGGTCCGTAACAACATCTCGGCTTTTCGCACCCACGAGTGGCAGGATCACTTCGATGCTCTGGGCGTCGGGATCATCATCTCTGACACGACGGCCAAGGTCCTCCAGCACTGGACGAGCGACGGTCAAATGTACCTCTACCCGACCTCGGTCCCGCTGTCGGACGAGCTGACCCGCCGGGGCTATACCGAGGTCGTCGAGAAACGGGTGAACCCGAGTTGGGCCCCGACACCGTCGATGCGGGAAAGGAACCCGGAATGGCCGGCCTTCGTGCCTGGCGGCGACCCGACCAACCCGCTCGGCACCCGCGCCCTTTACCTGTCGTGGCAATACTACCGCATCCATGGTACACACGACACGCGCAAGATCGGTCGCCGCTCGTCGAACGGCTGCATCGGGCTCTACAACGAACATATCGAGGAAGTTTTCGACCGGACGCCGGTCGGGACGCAAGTGAAGCTGATCTAGCAAGATGAAACCTTCGTCGACCTCACCGAACCCACTCAAGAACCTGTTTTCGCGCGGGTCGTTTCGGTTCGTGTCGATGTGGCTTCTGTCCGTGGTGCTGACGCTTGGCTTGGTCCTCGGACAGACCGCAGAGGCGGGCCCGGTCGAGGATCATCATCCCGGCACGTGGGTCGAGATCGCGGGCAACGCCGGGCAAGAGACCGCGCCGGCACCTGCTTGCCACCCGGGCCTCGCCTGTTCTGTTTTCGTGCTGCCCGATGGGCCGGTCACAGCACTGTCGTTGTCAATCGTGATCACTCTGCGACCGGACCTGACACAGTCGCAACGCCGCTTTGGCGGCCCGTCCGTCACCCTGCCTCCCCCCCGAACCCGGATCTGACAGTCAGGCCGGACGTGCGTCTGACGGTTCGATAGGCTCTCCGCAGCTCTGTCGACAGTTCAATCTCTGTCAGCCTGACACCAGACAGTTGTGCAAGCCGCACGATCCGCCGGAAGGGCGGGTCGCGGGATCGGTCAACAACAAGAAACCAAGGGCAGTCAGGCAGATGAAACCACAATGGACAGGCGCTTTGGCGCTTGCCGCTTCCGCAGTCGCGGCAGTGGCGCTGGCACATAACGGGGCGACGGGTGTCGTCCTTGAACGGATGACGGGGATGACCGCGTTGAAGGACACCGTGGCGGAACTGGCGCCGATGATGCAGGGAACGGTTCCCTACGACGCATTCATTGTATCAGAGGGAGCAAGTGTCATTGCCGGTCACGCGGGCGAGACAATGCTGTCGTTGTTCCCGGAAGGCAGCCTCGAGGGGGTGACCTATGCCAGGCCAGAGATCTGGTCCGACTGGCAGGACTTCGCAGCACTTGCCGAGGAATTGAAGACCTACGCTGACGCGCTCGCCGTGGCAGCCCCGAACGGTCTTGAGCCGGCGCTGCCGCCGCCCAGAGATATGGCCGGGATGGATCACTCGGCGATGGCCATGACCCCGGCACCACAGGTAGATGAGGGCTTCACGATAGCGGAGTTGATGGGCTACGGCGAAAGGACCCAAGAGGTCCAGGTTGCGCGTGGCACATCGGACCCGGCGACGCTGGCGTTCGATCTGACGACGCTGGCCGCTGACGACCTCTTCACCCGGATCAGCGCCACCTGTTCGTCCTGCCATTCGCAGTACCGCGCGGGCCGGAACTGACCATGCGGGGTCTGATCCGCGCTTCCGTCATTTTCCCGGCCGTGGCGGCGAGCCTCGGGGCCGGTGTTCTGGCGCTATGGCCCATCGGCGCGCCGGAGCCGGCCGCGTTCCCGCCCGGGGATGCAGAACGCGGCGCCTATCTGGCCCGTGCCAGCGGCTGTGTGTCCTGTCACACCAACGCGGCTGCCAAGGGACTGGCGCTCGCCGGAGGTGCGCCTCTCGACACGCCCTTTGGCACTTTCGTGCCCCCGAACATCACCCCGCACACCACCGCCGGGATCGGTGCCTGGACCATCCAGGATTTCGCCAGGGCTGTTCGACAAGGCATCTCGCCGGAGGGCGACCCCTACTATCCGGTGTTCACATATTCTTTCTATGCAGGCTTCACGGATCAGGAGATCGCCGACCTGTGGGAAGCGTTCCGCACCGTTCCGCCGGTTGCGGATGCTGCCCCGGCGCATGATGTCGGGTTTCCGTTCAGCTTTCGCTCGGGGCTGAAGCTCTGGCGCGCTGCCTACCTCGACGCGCCGGAGACGGATGCGCTGATGGGCACATCATCGCCCTGGAACCGCGGGCGTTTGCTCGTCGAAGGGGCGGCGCATTGTGCAGCCTGTCATACCGGCCGAACGCTTGCGGGCGGCCTGGACGCTTCCGCCCGGTTCGCCGGAAACGACAGCCTTCCCGGCGGCAGCAAGGCACCGTCGATCCTAACAGCCGACCTTCTGGAAGGCGGCTGGACGGTCGCGAACCTCGCCTATGCGCTCCAGTCGGGGCTGCTGCCCAATGGGGATGCTTTCGGCGGCAGCATGGCCGAGGTCGTGGCTGAGGGCACCTCGTACCTCACCGACGCCGACCGTGCGGCCATCGCAACCTACCTGCTCGACGCCGATGGAACAGGCACGATCCCCACGCCTCCTCCTCCCGCGACCGAGACGCCGATGGCGGGGATGGATCATTCGCAGATGGATATGACAAATGAGAACTAGAGTTGTTGCCGCTATTTTGGCTGTGGGGGTTGTTGCCTTCGTAGGCATCTTTGTCTGGACGGTCGTATGGACCCTCGAACCGCAAGCGACCGGCGCTCAAGGCGACGCACCGACGGCTGAAACGTCCGAACAACTTTCCGACGGCCGCCTCGATGTCCAGGTATATGCGCTTGGTGACCGCAATGTACGGCTCGAGATCCAGTTCATGCCGGACGCAGACGCGATCGAGCTTGCAGTCCAGCGCCCAGAGGTAAATTTCGCGATGGTCGATATGCACATGGATGGGATCGATTCACCGCTTGAGTTGGTTGAAGCCGGCGTGTGGCGGGCAAACCTCAAACTGCCGATGGCCGGTCGCTGGGTTGTCAATGTGGGTTTCGGCGACGAATTCATGGAGATCGAATTCGATGCCAAGTGATGCAGCGAGAGTTCACGCACGGCATCTAGATGCTATGCGCAGGGGGCTTCGCGGCACTGCCGTTGGCCTTGCGCTCTTTGTGGTCGTGGGCACAGTGACGGCGGTCTGGGCGAACCCGCTGTTCGTCCGCATGACTCCGGTCGGACCTTGGGAGTTTGGAGCGACGGTCCTGACGGCGTTCCTAGCCGGAGTGACGACTGCGCTATGGGTTCCCCGATGCAGTCTGCGTACATCCGGGACGGGTGGCCTTGCGAGCTTCCTCGGGATTGCCTGTCCGACCTGCAACAAGATCCTGATGCTGATTTTCGGCGGACCGGCGTTGCTCGCATGGTTCGATCCGGTCCGGCCCTGGCTCGCGGCAGCCGGGGTCATCGTCATGGGCTTTGCTGCCTTTCGTACCTGGCGAACGTTTCGCGAGTCCCGATCAGGCCGTGAGGCTGTCGGTCGTACTGAAGCTCCCGTGACGGGAGGCCCGCAGTGACAGCTACAACTGGTTTGCGGTCAGCGATGCGCAGGCTGGCCCGGAAAACGCTGGTCCGGCACGTGCTCGTGGCCATCCTAGCGATTGGGCTGGTGCTGGGCTTTGCGGCGGTTCACGCGCAGTTCAGCCCGATGCACCGCTGGAACCGCGCCTTCGGGGATGCATCGCTGGTGCTGGTCGCGCTGTCGATGGCCTTCGGGCCGCTGACACGCTTCCTGCGCGCGGCGGTTCCGCTGCTGCCGTTCCGGCGTGAGATGGGTATCCATGCTTGCCTTCTGGTGATCGTCCACGCGGCGATCATTCTCGTTGGCTGGGTCGAATGGGATCTGATGCGGCTGTTCGGGTTCGAATGGCATCCCGACCTCTTGGCCTATGTCATGTTCCAGCATGGTTTCGGGCTTGCCAACGCCATCGGGATCGCGGCCCTGGTCCTCGCAGTTCTGCTTGCCGCTACGTCGAGCGATTTCGCGATGCGGCGTCTGGGGCTGTCCGGCTGGAAGTTCTTGCAGATGGGCGTCCTGCCGATGTGGTGGCTGACCGTGGCACATGTGGCCTACTTCCTCTTCATTCATTTCCTGAGCTTCCATCAGGCAACGCCGCCGCCGAATCCGCTTCAGCCCTGGTTCGTCGCACTGGTGGTCGTCGTCTTTGGTCTGCGCGCGGCGGCCTACCTAAAGACCATCCGCGCCAAGGCCCTGTCCGAACTGCCGGGAGAGGAGGCAAGCCGTGCGTCGATCTGAACGCGATCTCGCGCACGCGGCAAAGAATACGACCCGGCGGTCCCTCCTGCTGGGTGGGGCGATGTCCTCGGTGGTCGGTGTTTTGGGCTTCCGGATGTGGCAACTGGGCGTCCGCGATGCTGAACAGTACTACCTTCTGGCCGAAGAAAACCGAATCAGCCTGCGGCTGGTACGTCCCGACAGGGGTCGCATCCTTGACCGGGCCGGAAAGATCGTTGCTGACAACGAGCAGGCATATCGCATCACGCTGGTAAAGGAAGAAGCCCGAGATGTCGACGACGTTCTGCAAAAGCTGCGGGTGCTGCTCGGCCTCGACGCAGAGACTGTTTCGAAGGTGAACGAGCAGATCGACCGTGTTCGAGCTTTCGTGCCGGTAACGGTGAAGGACCGCGTCACTTGGGACGAATTGTCGATCGTGGCACTGAACTCACCAGTCCTTCCCGGTGTGCAGCCCGAGATGGTCCTTTCCCGCGTCTATCCTTTCGGCCCGGATTTCGCGCATCAGGTCGGTTATGTAGGGCCGGTAAGCGACAGCGATCTGGAGAACGAAGCGGCTGACAATGCGCCGCTGCTCCGCCTGCCCGATTTTGAAGTCGGCAAGACAGGAGTGGAGCGAATCCACGAACGCACCTTGCGCGGCATGCCGGGCACGCGCCGCGTCGAGGTCAACGTGTCCGGCCGCACGATGCGCGAACTCGATCTCGATCCTGCAACTCCTGGCCCGGATATGCAGGTTACGCTCGATCACCATTTACAAAACTTCATGCGCGTCCGGCTGGAAGGCCAAAGCGCTGCCGCGATCGTGATGGACGTGACAAACGGCGATTTGCTTGGCTGCACCTCGGCGCCCTCCTTCGATCCGAACCTTTTCGTCCGCGGGATTTCCAGCCGCGACTACGGCACGCTCCGTGACAGCGAATTCCGCCCGCTTGCAGACAAGACGGTGCAGGGGGCCTATCCGCCGGGATCGACGATCAAGATGTCGAATGCGCTGGCCGCGCTGGAAACCGGGCTGATGGACCCGGAAGAGACTGTCGCCTGCAATGGCTATGTCGAGATCTCCGGCCGAAGGTTCCACTGCTGGAAGCGCGGTGGTCATGGCCGAGTGAACATGGTCGGCGCGCTGCGCGAGTCTTGCGACGTCTACTTCTACGAGGTCGCGCAGCGCATCGGCATTGACGGCATCTTCGCGATGAACGACCGGCTGGGGCTTGGCCAGAAGTACGACCTTCCGCTGTCCGGCATGGCGCACGGCAACAATCCATCGCGTGCTTGGAAGCAGGAACGGTACGGGCAGGACTGGCTGATCGGGGACACCATCAATGCCTCGATTGGGCAAGGCTTCACGCTCGCCTCGCCGATCCAGCTTGCCACCATGACGGCGCGACTGGCTTCGGGGACCGCCGTGTTGCCCCGACTGGTGCGACCGCGTACCGGGCAGGACCAGGATACGGCTGCTCCGGCCCCGCTCGGTCTGTCGGCCGATGCACTGGCCATTGTGCGACAGGGCATGTTCGAGGTCTCGAACCACGAGCGCGGGACGGCCTATTCCTCGCGGATCGCCGATCCGACATTGGCGATGGCCGGCAAGACGGGAACGAGCCAGGTCTTCTCGATCACCGCTGCCGAGCGGGCGGCAGGCGTCCGCTCGCAGGACGAGCTGCCGTGGAACCGGCGCGATCACGCGCTGTTCGTGGCCTTTGCACCCTTTGATGCGCCGCGCTTTGCTGTCACGGTCGTTGTGGAACACGGCGGTGGCGGGTCAACGGCAGCGGCGCCAATTGCGCGCGACATCATGCTGTTTGCACAGCATGGCGGCCTGCCGCCTGAGGACGCCTATCCGACATCGCAGAGGGCGCGCATACGGGAGGACCTAGCCCTGCTGTCCGAACGCATCCTGCCGCCGGACGGCACGATCGCCACAGTGAGCCGGACATGATGCACCGTCTCAGAAGAGCATTGTGCCGAAGCGTTCTTGCGAGTGCAGTTCTCGTAACAGTCCTCGTCCTGCTTGCCTTTCCCGCACGAGCCTTCTTTCACGACGTGCCCGACACCGAAGGTGGACGTGCCATTTACGTGGCCAAATGTGCCTCCTGTCACGGTGCCAATCTGGAAGGGCAGCCGGACTGGCAGTCGGCGAGGGAGGACGGCACCTATCCCGCGCCGCCCCACGACGAGACGGGCCACACCTGGCACCATGGGGACGCGATGCTGCGAGACTACATCCGTCGCGGCGGGCAGCCGGTGCTGGACGATATGGGGGTCGACTTCACCTCCGGCATGCCCGGGTTTGGCGAAGAGCTGACCGAAGACGACATCGAGGCCGTCCTCGCTTACATCCGGTCGACCTGGCCCGACCGCATTCGTGCCGCACAGGCTGAACGCAGCCAGTTGGAAGCAGGTTCGCCTTGAAGCCGCAAGTAAGTCCACCGACCTCCCAATTCCCGCTTGCCTCTCTAGGAACTAGAGGGTGCATACCGCCTGAAACTCGAAATCTTCATCCGCCACACAAGGCTCTTCCCATGCGCGTCACGTCAATCCTGTTTGCTATCACGCTCGTTTTCGCTCCCGGCCTCACTCTGGCGCAGGAGACTACGGAAGATCGGATCAAGGAACTGGTCGCCGAAACCTTGCGCGAGAACCCGGAGCTTGTGCTCGAGGCTATCCAGACGCTGGAGGCGCGCCAGGCAGAGGCCCAAGCTGCCGCCGTTGCCGCGACCCTGGCCGACGAGCGCGCCCTGCTTGAGCGCGACCCCAACGCTCCGGTCCTCGGCAACCCGGAAGGCGACGTGACGGTGGTGGAGTTCTTCGATTACAACTGTCCCTATTGCAAACGCGCGATGCCTGAAATCGACGCCCTGCTGGCCGAGGACGGAAACATCCGTCTTGTTCTGAGAGAATGGCCAATCCTCAGCGAAGGATCAGCGATCGCGGCGCGGGCCGCTTTGGCTGCACGGAAGCAGAACAAGTATGCTGAACTGCACAATGCGCTGATGGGTGCGCGGGCGAAGTTGGACGAGCAGTCGGTGCTGCGGATCGCGGGCGAGGTCGGACTCGATGTCGAGCAGCTCAAGGTCGACATGCAATCGCCCGAAGTCGAGGAACATATCGCCACGTCGCTACGTCTGGCCGAGGCTCTCGGCTTCAACGGCACACCGTCATTCGTGGTGGGTGATCAACTGATTCCGGGCTTTGTCGAGAAGGCTCAGCTTGCCGAGGTGGTAGCCGCCGCGCGGGCCGCCGAATGAGTATCCGTTTTACGCGTCCTTTCGGTTTCCGACTTCAGCGGCCTTTCACGATCACTGAGACGGTCTTGGGCCGGATCAGGCATTCCGTCGTGGCAGCCACTTTGTGGATCGCCTTGACAGGGATTGCTTCGGCGCATTCAATCACCGTCGGCCTTCTGGTCGTCGGCGAGGACGTTGACGCAAGTCTGGCAGAAGCGGTGCGCGGTTTCCTCCTAGCGGCCGACGAACGGGACGGGCACGCCAACGAAACATCGGACGGACATCTCGGTGGGGTTGATGTGCAACTGCTGCCGCTGCCACGAGATGCGGCGGGGCTGGTCGAAGGACTGTTCGGTACGTCCGACGAGCCGACCGATGTCGTCATTGTCATTGGCGCCGAACCCGCGGCCAGCGACGCCGCGCGCGCGTATGCCTCGGCAAGCACGGTCTTGCGGCAGTTCGTACTGCCGGATGGGTGGGACAGCGCAGACGGAACCGACGGTTTTGTGTCGCGTTACCGGCTCGCCTATGGCGCGACGCCCGGCTTAATGGCGGCAACGGCCTATCATGCGGCTCGCAGGCTCGACGTCGCAATCAGACCGTTGGACGGTGTGGTGCCCGAGGAAGCACTGCTAAACGCCTGGAGGTCAACCGAATCCGGTCTGTCCTGGTGACCCGGGAACCAATGGCGCACGGCGTCATTGGTTTTGGGCAGTCCCCGCACGACTGAACGGGATCAGGCTGCAGGGTAGCTCGTGAAGACACTGCCGCCGCCGTCCATCCCGACAAGGATGACGTCATAGGCTTCGCGATCGGTCTCGGGTCCCATGCCGGGTGACCCGTAGGGCATGCCAGGCACGGAGAGACCGACGGCGACGGGTCGTTCAGCCAAAAGACGGCGGATGTCGGCGGCGGGAACGTGCCCCTCGACAGTATAGTCGCCGATGGTGGCGGTGTGGCAGGACGCGAGGTCTTCCGGAATGCCACGCTCGCGCTTGAACGCCGCAAGCTCTTCGATGCTGCGTTCCTCGAAGGATACCCGAAAGCCGCTGTCGCGCAGATGTCCGATCCACCCGTTGCAGCAGGGGCAGCCGGGGTCCTTGACGACGTGGATGGCTTCGTCGCCCTCGGCAAGTGCTGGGGTAGCCGCAATGGCGGCCAGCCAAGGAACGGCGGCGAGAACCTTGCGCCGGGACAGTGTCATGATGTCGGCCTTTCGTTGGAACTTTACGGGAAACATAGCTGCAAGTGCGGGGATCGGCGAGCAAAGTCTGATGAACCCGGCGACAGATCACCGAAATGCTACTCCAGCCTTGGGTCCCCGGCTTGAACCAGCAGAACCCCGTGGTTCTCGTCGGCGTCGTCGTCGGTGATCGTCCGTGTGGAGACGCCCGGCAAGTCGGCAAACCCCTCCATCATCCGTTTCGGAAACCAGGTCATCGGCAGGCTTTCAAATCCGGGCACCCCTTCCAGCACCCGCGACAGCGCGATGGTGCAGTTTGCTTTCGGCACCGCGCCATAGGCCATTGCCCGCTGCATGATCAGTGCCGCAACCTCGGGCGATACCTCGATAGTCTGTTCAACCACGTCGTAGGTCTCGCGGGCATGGTAGTCGATGTAGAAATCCACCATCTTCGGGGTGACCCCGAAGTGCACGTCGTTGCGCTCGGGCAGCCGGGGATGCCGCCAGGTGCCAGCCGGATCGAACAGCACGCGCTGCGATCCGTTGATGAGCAGGCCCGCATGCGCTCCCGCTCCGCTGCGTGTCGAGAGGACCGTGAAGAGCGTGACCGAGGTCGGGCCGGGATGCTCGTAGCGGGCGGCGGCCACGGCCTCCTCGGGTGCCCAGATCGGTTCGGCACCGCAGGATGCCAGGCCAAGGATTGCCGCCATGGCGAAAAGAAGTTTCCACATCGATTCACTGTCCCGCGTTTTGCGCAGGTTCTGCGCAATCGCGACGGATTCCAGTAAACTCTGCGATAGTGGGGCAGGGAATTCGGAAACTCGGCATTGATGCCGCAGCTTTAGAGATCAGAGTGCCCCTCAGGGACACCAAACTGTCAGGTGACGGAAGCGGGCCATCCTGATAGATGTCTCAGATATGGCGCTTCTCACGTTTCGCATGCATGTCCTGATCCTCGCCGCCTACGTCCTGGCGGCAATCCTTCCCGTATTGGCTCTGGGCGAACGGCAGCAAGCTCAGGCAGACCATGCGCAGATGATGGCGATGGCCGGCCACCTGGCGCACATGCCCGCGACTGACGGCCCGAAGGACCTGACGCAGCAGCTGATCTGTCAGCAGCACTGCCTGTTCGCGGCAGCGACCTTTCCTGCGCCGGACCGGGTTGCGGAAACTCTCGCGCGGTCCTCCGTTGTGGAGGCTGGCGTCGACATCCTTGCCGCCTCGCTGGCCAATCCGCCCCCGGGGCCGCCTCCCAAGATCGCCGTGATCTGAGCCTGCGGTTCCGGCCTTCGCCGGGGACCGTTTGTCCAATTCACGACGCGATACAGGAGAATTCGTATGTCGCCCTTTTCTCGCCGCGGCTTTCTGGCCGCTTCTGCGGCCACGGCCGCCTCGCTGATGCTTCCCGCTCGGGTCCGGGCCCAGTCCGGTCGAATGTCGCTGACCGCCACCACCCGCTCCATCGACGTGCGGGGCAAGGCCGCAACCGTGTGGGGGCTTCTGGATGGCGCCGGCCGGTCCGGCCTTGTCCTCGATCCGGGCCAGGCTTTCGCGGTCGATCTGGCAAACACTTTGGCCGAGCCGACGATCATTCATTGGCACGGGCAGATTCCGCCCAATGCGCAGGACGGCGTGCCCGACCTGCCGATGCCGGTCCTCCAACCCGGCGAAAACCGCGCCTACGATTTCGCCGCGCGACCGGGTACGCACTGGATGCACGCCCACATCCCGGCGCACGAGATGATGCTGCTTGCAGCACCCCTGGTCGTGCGGCGGCCCGAGGACGTTGCTGCCGACCGGCAGGAAGTGACGCTGTTCCTGCACGACTTTTCCTTCAAGCCACCTGCCGAGGTGCTGGCCGAGATCACCGGCGGCGCGTCGATGGCCGGGATGGATCATGGCCAGATGGGGCAGGGCGGCATGGACCATTCCGGAATGGACATGGGTGCCATGGGTCAGGGGGACATGATGGCGATGCCGGGGATGGATGGCATGGCGATGGACCTGAACGACTACAACTTCGACGCCTATCTTGCCAATGATCGCACGCTGGACGACCCCGAAGTGGTTCAGGTCGACAAAGGTGGGCGCATCCTTGTCCGCGTCATCAACGCTGCGGCCGCCACCGTGTTTTGGATCGACACTGGCGCGCTGCCGGGACGGCTAGTCGCGGTGGACGGCGAGCCGGTCCGACCTTTGCCCGGCAACCGCTTTGGCGTCGCAATGGGCCAGCGGCTGGATATCGAACTGGACGTGCCGGGCGAGGGCGGGGCCTTCCCGATCCTTGCCCTGCGCGAAGGTGCCAAGGAAAGGACGGGTGTCATCCTCGCCACGCCGGGGGCGGCGGTGACTAGGATCGCCGAGATGTCGGAGGCCGACCATCCCGCCTTCAGCGGCGATCTGGCGCAGGAGGGTGCTCTACGCGCCGTCAGCCCGCTGCCCGAACGCGCGCCAGCTTCGCAGCCGATGCTGATGCTGGGCGGCACCATGATGCCCTATGTCTGGACGATCAACGGCCAGACTTGGGGGTCCCATGTGCCGGTGACTGCGAAATCCGGCGACCGAGTCGAGATCATGTTCCACAACATGTCGATGATGGCGCATCCGATGCACCTGCACGGCCACGCCGAGTCTGTTGCATTAGCGCTGCGTCCCGGGCAAGTGGTTTTGGCGAGAAGTTGTGGAGGATTGTGTGATGGCGCGTCGTGATCCGTTCCGGGGGCACCGGTTTCCGAAGGACGTGATCCTACTGGCGGTGCGCTGGTACTGCCGCTACCCGCTGTCCTACCGCGACGTGCGCGACATGCTGGCCGAACGGGGGATCATGGTGGATGCGGCCTCGATCTATCGCTGGGTGCGCAAGTTTGGGCCCGAGATCCGCAAGCGCGCCCTGAGCCGCCATCGCTCCTGGCGCGGCCTGACTTGGCACGTGGACGAGACCTACATCAGGGTGAACGGCCGCTGGTGCTATCTCTGGCGCGCGGTCGACCAATTCGGGCAGCTCATCGACTTCCGCCTTACAGCGCGGCGGGATGCCAAGGCTGCCAGAGCGTTCTTGCGTCAGGCAAGGGAGACGGTGCGGCTCTATCAGCCCCTGACGATCATCACCGACAAGGCACCGACCTATGCCAAGGTGATCGCCGAGATCAATGACCGTCTGGGGCCGGAGGATGCCATCCGTCACTTGACGCGGAAGCATCTGAACAATCGCATCGAGAGTGATCATGCCGCCCTCAAGCGGCTGCTCCGTCCGATGCGCGGTTTCCGAGACCTCGCTTCCGCCAAAGCCACGCTCAAGGGCATTGAGACCTTCCGCGCGATCAGAAAGGCAGAGTTCGAAGCAGCCACCAAGGGCGTCGCCAACGAAATCGCCTTCACTGCCGACCTGTTCCAAGACGCCGCGTGAAGGCCTTAACCCAGCCATTTCCTGACCCAGAAACGCTAACGCAACAGACCCCGACGGAGCACTTGGCCGACCCGGAGTTTGCCGGGAAGAGGGAAGGGGAGAGTGGTCGGCCGCAGTCCCCCGCTTCGCCGCCCGAATGTGCTGCCAGTGGGTTGGCGAGGCCCCGGAAAGAGAAGCTGGTGGTCCTCTTTCGGCTGCCGCTGGCAATCGAGAAGCAGCTTGAGCAGATCCCTGGCGCGGGCGACGTGACCCCAGCCTACATGCTGCGCGCCTTTGCCAAGGAAGCCCGGGCCGAACTGCGGCGGCTCTTGGCGGAAGATGATCTTGCGCCGCATGTCGATGAGGCGAGGCGCATCTTTGCCATGGCAGCATCGGACATGGCGGTCGGCGAACCGATGACCGTCTACGCCCAAAGCTCCGCTATCCGGGCTATGCATGCGGCACTTGATGACCCTTGGCTGATCGAGGCCCGGGCGACGATCGTTGGTGCCTTCCTCGCCGCGATTGCGTCGCTGCTGATCGAGGCGCGACGCGTCAGATAGACCCGGACAATGCAACAGAATTCGATGAACTGCCTCCGGTTACTCGCAGGCAAGATCGGGCAGCGGCGCTGTCTCGAAGGTCAGACTGTCGGCGCTTGTAACGAGCGCGAACTCGCCGCCCGAGCGGAAGGTAGCCACCATTTTCGACCAGTCCGCTGCGTCAACCGATGCCTGTGCGGCGATGCCGTTGTTGACCGGCAGGCGGGCCTGTTCGCCCGACTTTGCGAGAACGACGACCATGTCCGGTGCGGCGTCTTTGACAAAGCGAACCACGAACGCGCCGTTGGGCGTTGGCCCAAAGACGCGATCCGGATCGCAGACAAGCCGCACCTCACCCGCTTCGCTGGTGAGCGCGTAGGTCGGCAGGCCACGTTCGACACCTATCGTCCAGGCGTCGAGCGCGTGGACGGGAACAGACATCGCCGCAAGCGCGGAAACAGCCAGAACGGGGGACAGAACATGCATCGACAGGAAAGCCTTTCGTGGTTCGCGTGGCGACAGCAAAGCACCACTTCTGATGTCGTTAGATATGTTCTGACAGAGTTCATGTCCATGACCGCTAGCCGTCAACGGATGACAGGAGGCCGGTATGGAAGAGGTCGCTAGAAGCAGCTCCAAAAGCCCGACCATCGATCGTCGCCTGTGGCGGATCGACCGCGGAGACCGGGAACTCGTTGCAGAACGGCACCGCACCGTGAATGGCCGGTTCAGGACCGTGTGGCTGGTCCCGGAAGAAAGCCTGCGTGGCGTCCTCTGGGTCGAGGTTGTCGAGGGAACACCGGGCGATCCGTCACCATGACCCATCAGCTTTCTGAATCGGACCGCCCGGATCGATTCAGAAATGCAATTAGACTTGGAGAGCAATAAGGCGGAGTCTGTGCAGAGGAGGACCGCCTTGGCTCTGGCACATCTGCACCGCATCGACCCTGAGCACAAGATGGCGCGATTCTACTGCATCGATGTTGCGGCGACGCTGTTCGGAGACGTCTCCGTCTTGCGGACCTGGGGCCGGATCGGAACGCACGGACGGACAAGACTCGAGACTTGCGCCACCGTGGAAGAAGCGGAGAGGGCGGCATCTCAAACTCTTCGACAGAAGATGCGGCGGGGCTATCTGCCTGCTGGCCAAATGCTGCCGCCAGACCTTGTGGTGTGAGATCTGTCAGGCCTTACGCTGAAGCCTGCCCTCCAGCTCGGCACCGGCCTCGATGGCGATCTGCTCATGGGTGACGTCGGCCTGCACGACCGCACTCGGTGCGAGCTGAACGTTTCGCGCTGAGACCCTGCCGGAAACCACCCCGAGCACGACGAGGTCGTGGGCGACCACGGAACCTTCAACACGACCTGAACCAGCCACGGTGATCTCCGGCGCCCGCAGTGAGCCAACGACATTGCCTTGGACCTCGATCGGTCCATTGGAGGTGGCATCACCTTCGACGACAAGGTCCTGCGCGAAGACGCTGCGGCGAGCGTTTGCGACGGCCGGGTCCGGCCAACGGTCGAGGTCGCCATTTGGGGTATTCATCTTGGTGCCGCCTTAGCTCAACGTCGTGCTGCATGACTGGACCAGAAGCGAAACGAAAGGGCAACACGCGGCGCCGTGATCGGCGAAGAAGCGCGGCAGCACTCGGCATTGCACAACTCGTCCGGCAAGGATCGTCTGCCGGTCGTCCCTCGTGAGCTATAGATTCTGCGTCTATCGCTCAGCCATGACATCCAGACCCTTGCCCGCTTCCAATTGTTGAAAACATTCAGCGGGAAGGCTATGGTGCTCCAATGGACTACCGACGGAGACGATGATGGGCGTACACAAACAGAGTGTCAGCTTCACGGATGCAGCTTTCAACTTCGCCCGAGAGCTGGTCGAGAGCGGCGAGTATCCGAACATAAGCGCTGCGGTCTCTGGCGAGATGGCACGCGCGCGGGCAGCGCGGGAGCGGGAGCGTCTTCTCTTTGAAGCCGAAGTCCAGCGGCGCCTCGCGCTTCCCCCTGATACCTGGGAACCCGTTCGAACGGGCGAAAGCATCACGTCAGGCGCGCGCGCGCATCTTGCTCGACTTGCAAAGGCTGCCGGTGGCACCACTGCCTGATGCGCATCGTTCGACATCCCTTGGTAGACCAAGACCTTGCCGCGTTGGTGGATCACATCGTCGACGTCACCGGCGGAGACTTCGACGCCGCCGGCAGGCGCCTTGATGAGGTCGACGACCTGATTGCCGACATCTCTGCCAACCCGATGTCAGGCGTTCGCTTGGCGCCACCGCTGGACGGATGGCTGGTCCGTCATGGTGGACGCGGCCATCGTCTAACCGTCGTGTTCCGCGCCGATCTCAACAAGAACTGCGTCTTCGTCGCACTCATTGCCTTCGGTGGGCAGGACTGGATGACCGAAGGCGAAGCGAGGAAGTCCTTCAGCGGATGACTGAGGTGCGCCGTGGCGAGAAGGGCGTGTGCGACAGTTCTACTTTGCGGCTACAAAGCTATGACGCATAATTTTGATTATGTAATGCATGACAGCGCTATGGGCCGAGGCCGTGTGAAAACTCCGACCGTTGGGCCATTCTAGCCGAAAACTGGAGATAACTGCACTCTCTCGTCGCGCTGTACGGGTTTCTGGTCGTTTTGCGGAAGCGATTTCGACGAGAGTGACGATGGCCCCGAGTTTCCACACAGCCTCGGCCGGTTCCCTTGAAGGCGTTGCACATCGCGGATGTCACAGTAGGGTGTTGAGGCTCTGGCCTTGCATCATAGGGGGAACTCTTGCGGATTGTCGATAACACCACTACCCTTTTGGGCGATGACATGAAGCGAGAGCTAGCAGGGGCTTCGAAGTGCCGTATCGCGGCTGCGTGTTTTTCAATTTATGCCTTTGATGCCCTGAAATCTGAGCTGGGCAGGCTGAAAGAATTCGAGTTCATCTTTACCTCGCCGACCTTCGTCCCAAACGGCGCGGTCGATCGCATCAAGAAAGAACGACGCGAGTTTTTTATTCCACTTGCGCGTCCGGAAGGGGCTCTATCCGGTAGTGAATTCGAGATCCAGCTCCGCAACAAGATGACCCAGCGCGCCGTCGCGCGTGAGTGTGCCGAGTGGATCCGTAAAAAAGCGCGGTTCAAATCGAACGCGACCGCCGCGCCCATGCAGCAATTCGCCCATATTCAAAAGTCAGGAACCGAGACAGCCTATATGCCCCTGTCGGGCTTCACCGCTGTTGATCTTGGGTATCAGCGTGGAGACGCGGTTTCCAGTTACACACAGGTGATGGATGAACCGCAGTTTGCGCAGACCTACCTGAATCTTTTCGATCAGATCTGGCACGATCAGGAGAAGCTCCGCGATGTGACGGCAGAGGTGCTGGAGCATATCGAGTCTGTCTATCAGGAAAATCCAGCCGAACGTGTGTACTTCCTGATCCTCTATAACCTGTTCAGTGATTTTCTGAGCGAGATCGACGAGGATGTCCTGCCCAAGGACAAAACGGGTTATCTTGAAAGTCTCGTCTGGCAAAAGCTCTTCAATTACCAGCGTGACGCTGCCGTCGGGGTGATCAACAAGCTTGAGACCTACAACGGCTGCATCCTTGCGGATTCGGTTGGCTTGGGGAAGACGTTCACAGCCTTGGCGGTGATCAAATACTATGAGTTGCGCAACAAGGATGTGCTGGTTCTTTGTCCCAAAAAGCTGGCGGACAACTGGCGCAACTATAACGCCAATCTGACAACCAACATCTTTGCCAAGGATCGCTTCCGCTACGACGTGTTGTGCCACACCGACCTGTCGCGCACATCCGGCGAGTCCTTCGGCATGCGCCTGGACCGGGTGAACTGGGGAAACTACGATCTTGTGGTAATCGATGAATCCCACAACTTCCGAAACAATGACGTCTACAAGGACCGCGAGACCCGGTATCAGCGCCTGATGAACAAGGTCATCAAGGCTGGGGTGAAAACCAAGGTCCTGATGCTCTCGGCCACCCCCGTAAACAATCGGTTCACCGATCTGCGCAACCAGCTGGCCCTTGCGTATGAGGGGCACTCTGACGCACTGAGCAAGAACCTCAAGACCAAGACGAGTGTCGAGGAAATCTTCCGTCGTGCGCAGACCGCGTTCAACGCATGGTCCAACCTACCGCCCGAAAAACGTACCCCAGCGGCAATCCTGCGATCATTGGATTTCGACTTCTTCGAGCTCCTCGATGCGGTCACAATCGCGCGCTCGCGCAAGCATATCGAAACCTTCTATGACACAGCCGATATCGGGAAATTCCCGGCTCGACTAAAGCCCCTGTCACACCATCTACCGATCACCCAGCGGCCAGATGTCATAGGCTTCAACGAGATCTTTTCGCGGCTAAATGATCTGAAAATGGCCGTCTATGCGCCGGTCAATTACATCCAGCCCAGTCGGTTGAAGAAGTATGAAGACCTCTACGACACCAAGACCGAGGGCGGCAAGGGCACGCTGAAACAGGCGGACCGTGAGAAAAGCCTTCAGGCACTGATGACCACCAACCTGCTCAAGCGGCTGGAAAGCTCTGTCCATGCCTTCCGGATGACACTCGGGGCCTTGTCCGGGAACATCGGGCGCACACTCGATGCGATTGCGCGGTTCGAAGCCTCGGGCGGGGCGGCGACGGTCGAAGATCTGGATATCGACCTCGAGGCCATCGCGGATGAGGACGAGGATTTCGCTGATTTCTCTGTCGGCAAGAAGATCAAGATTGACCTCGCCGACATGGACATCACGGCCTGGAAGCAGGAACTGTCGGTCGACAAGATCATCATCGACGGCCTGATCGGCGAGATGGAACGCGTCACCCCTGGCGACGATGCGAAACTGCAGCATTTGATCGCAGAAATCGCGGGCAAGATGGCCAGCCCGCTGAACCCCGGCAACCGAAAGGTAATCGTCTTCACTGCCTATGCAGACACTGCGAACTACCTCTTCGACCAACTCGCCCCGCATTTCGCAAAAGCGCAGAACGTCCACACCGGTATCGTCACCGGCTCCGGCAACCCCAAGACGACACTCAAGAAATTTTACGACTTCCAGTCTGTCCTGACCCTCTTTTCTCCCCGCGCCAAGGAGAAGGACAAGATCATGCCGGATGATCCCGCCGTGCTGGACATCTTGATCGGGACCGACTGCATATCCGAAGGCCAGAACCTCCAGGACTGTGACTACCTGATCAACTACGACATTCACTGGAACCCCGTCCGCATCGTCCAGCGCTTTGGCCGGATCGACCGGATCGGCTCGCCCAACACCCAGATCCAGCTGTCCAACTACTGGCCCGACATCAGCCTTGATGAATACATCAACCTCAAGGAGCGGGTCGAAAACCGCATGCACATCGTCGATATGGCGGGCACCGGCGAGGATAACGTTCTGACCGCCAAGAGCAGCGACGTGGCCTATCGCAAGGATCAGCTTCAGCGCCTCCAGAACGAGGTCATCGAACTTGAAGACGTCAAGACCGGCATTTCCATCACCGACCTTGGCCTCAACGATTTCCGGATGGACCTCCTCAATTACTTGAAAACCCATGAAAACCTGCCGCGCATGCCCCACGGCCTGCACACCGTCATCCCGTCCGACCCGGCACGCGGCCTGCACGCGGGCGTCATCTTTGCGCTCCGCAACATCCATGACAGCGTGAACATCAACCAGATGAACCGCCTGCACCCCTATTACCTGATCTACATCAGCCAGAACGGCCAGATCATCGCCGACCAGACGCAGGTCAAGCGCCTCCTTGATCTGGTGCGCACCGGGTGCAAGGGCGTCACAGACCCGATCCGCGACCTCTGCGCCGCCTTCAACGCTGAGACGCAGGACGGGCGCTGGATGGAAACCTATTCAACCCTGCTGAACGATGCCATCCGCTCCATGATCGAGGTGAAGGAGGAGCGCGACCTCGACAGCCTGTTCTCGGGCGGGCACACCACGGCGCTGACCCAGACCATCGCGGGGCTGCAAGATTTCGAGCTTATCGCCTTCATCGTGGTCCGCGACGTATGACGCTGTACCACTACCCGCCCCAGACGGCACTCAAGCGCGTCATCCCCAAAACTCGCATCTATGACGGAGCTGGCGCCAGCACCGCCCTGCGCGAGCGGTTCACGCGCGAGGTGGAACAGATCCTTTGGGCGCAAAAACTTGCCCCGGAAACCCTGAACCTGCCCGCCACCAAAGCCGTGCCGGAAATTCAGGTCATCCACCTGACGCCGAAGGGCGACAGCATCCATGACGATGTCCTGCGCGCGATCGACAGGGCCATTCCCTTTCCGCTGATCTTCGAGATCCACCACGGCGCGCAGGTGGAGCCCGCCGCAGCCTACAAGCGCCCGTCCGAGGCCGAGGCCGGCAAATGGGTGATCCACGATCCCCTGCGCGCGCCCCGTACCACCAGCCGCGCGCCCCTGCCTGTCGCCGTGAACATGAGGGCGCTTTACGACGGTATGCTGGCGCCCTTTATCCCGGTGACGGCTCAGGCGGGCGAGGATGTGGAAACCCGCCTTGCGCGCGCGGCCGCAATCAGGGCAAAAGAGAAAGAAATCAACGCCCTGCAAACCAAGATGCAGCGTGAGACACAGTTCAACATTAAACTGACCCTGCACGGCCAACTGGCTAAGGCACAGGCAGAATTCGAGTACTTGAAAAACGGGGGCGCGGGATGACCGACGACATCGAAAAACTCAAGATGCACAGCCCCGACCTGACGGCGCAGAACGTGGACCGCATCGCAGCACTGTTCCCCGGTTGCGTGACCGAGGCCAAGGGGCCAGACGGCACGCTGCGCTGGATGATCGACTTCGACCTACTACGGCAGGAACTGTCGGACAGCATCGTGGATGGCCCGCAAGAGCGGTATCATCTGGACTGGCCAGGCAAGCGGCAGGCGCTGATCACGGCCAATGCGCCGATTGCGAAGACTCTACGGCCCGTCCGGGCGGAGTCGGTGGATTTCGACACCACCCGCAACCTGTTCATCGAGGGCGATAATCTCGAAGCGCTGAAACTGCTTCAAGAGACTTATTTGGGCAAGGTCAAGATGATCTATATCGACCCGCCCTATAACACGGGGAAGGATTTCGTTTACCGAGACAACTTTGCTTCCGCGCAAGCCGAACAGGAAGCGATAGCAGGAGAACGCAACGAGTCTGGGGCGCGACTGGTTTCGAATCCTGAAGGTAATGGCCGCTTCCATTCAAACTGGCTAGATATGATTTCGCCAAGGTTACGCTTGTCTCGCAATCTTCTTACAAGAGATGGAGCGATTTTTGTCTCCTGCGACGAGGGGGAACAACCTCGCTTACGATTGATTATGGATGAGGTCTTTGGACAGTCGAATTTTGTTGCCGATATGGTTTGGGCGGCTGGCCGGAAAAATGACTCTCGGCTTGTTTCTGTCTCACACGAGTATATTGTCTGCTATGCGAGAGATACCGAGTATCTTCGCGATACCCAAATAACTTGGAGACAGAAGAAAAAAGGCCTTGATGAAATTTATGCGCAGCATGACCGTTTGAAGCGTCAGTATGGCAGTGACTATAAATTAATAACGCAAGGAATGAAGGACTGGTATCGTGATTTGGCGGACAGTCATCCGTCCAAGGCCAGCAAGCATTATGCACACGTCGACAGTCGCGGTGTCTATTTTCCTGACAATATTTCATGGCCTGGCGGCGGCGGACCAAAATATGAAGTTCTTCACCCCATCACACGAAAGCCGGTAAAAGTTCCTTCTAGGGGTTGGATGACGAGTGATCCAGAAAAGATGCGTAGCTGGATCGAAGATGACCGAGTTCATTTCGGTGAAGATGAGAATTCTGTTCCCTGCATCAAGAGCTATCTGGCGGATAGAGAGGATCAAACCCCATACAGTGTATTTTATCAAGACGGGCGTGCTGCTTCAAAGCGTCTTCGCGCCTTGATGGATGGCGATCTATTTGATTTCCCAAAAGATGAATTGGTTATTCAAGAGCTGGTTGAAATGTTGACCGAGGGCAATGATGTCGTTCTCGATTTCTTTGCAGGCTCGTCAACGACAGCGCATTCAGTGATGCTGCAAAACGCCAAAGATGGCGCAGCGCGACAGTTTGTGATGGTGCAGCTTGATGAGGATACGCCTGAGAAGTCGGAAGCCCGCAAGGCGGGCTTTAACACCATTCCCGAAGTCAGTTGTGAACGCATCCGCCGCGCGGGCGCCAAAATCCTCGAAGGGGAGTGTCACCCTGACTGGAACCGAGATGTGGGCTTTCGCGTGCTGAAAATCGACAGCTCGAACATGGCCGAAGTCCATTACACCCCCGACGCCACCACACAGGCTGACCTGCTGTTACGCGTGGACAATATCAAACAGGGCCGCACGGCCGAAGACCTGCTGTTCCAGGTGCTGCTCGACTGGGGCGTCGACCTGAGCCTGCCCATCACGCGGGAAACGGTGGAGGGCAAGACCGTCTTCACCGTCGCCGGCACCGCTCTGATCGCCTGTTTCGACAACGGCGTGGACGAAGCGCTGGTCAAGACGCTCGCCGCCCGCAAACCCCTGCGCGTGGTGTTCAAGGACACCGGCTTCAAGGATGACGCGACCAAGATCAACGTGAAGCAGATCTTCAAATCCCTCTCGCCCGACAGCGAGGTCAAGGCGATCTG
>NZ_CP069373.1 GCF_019623905.1 Neotabrizicola shimadae
ATGACCGGGACGCCCGCCGCCCCGGCCCCCCGGCCCCCCGGCACCCAGCCCTCGACCCGGCCCATGCACGAGGGGCTTTACCGCTGGTCGGCCAGCTTCGATGCGCCCGCCCTGATCGCAGCCTTCCACGACACGCTGCAGCAGCCCGAGCCGGGGGTGATCCGCAACTTCCTGGGCACCCGGATCGAGGCTCTGGTCTACCCACCCATCCTGGCAGGGCGTGAGGGGATGGTCGAGCCGGTGCCGGATCCGGGCAACTGGCATGCCGACATTGCCGAATGGGCGGCGGCGCTGCACAGCGTCGACAAGGCGCGGGGCAGCTACCGAATCGTCGAACTGGGCTGCGGCTGGGGCTGCTGGATCACCAACATGGGCGTGGCGGCGCGGACGCGCGGCCTGCAGGTGCAACTGGTGGGTGTCGAGGGCGATCGGCGGCACCTGGAGAACGCCGCGCGCACGCTGGCGCTGAACGGCTTCGGCCCTGGCGACTGGGCGCTGCACCATGCCGTCGCTGGCCCCCGGCACGGCAAGGCGATCTTCCCCGATCCCGAGGGCCAGTCGCATTGGGGCGCTGAACCGGTGTTCTATCCCGACGCAGCGCAGTTGGCCGAGGCCGAGCGCAGCCCGGGCCTGCAGGTGCTGGACTGCATGACGCTGGCCGACCTGGCGGATGGCGGCATGATCGACCTTCTGCACATCGACATCCAGGGCGGCGAGGCGGATTTCGTCGAGGGCAATGCCGAGGGCCTGGCCGCCCATGTCCGCCGCGTGCTGATCGGCACGCACAGCCGGGTGATCGAGGGTCGCCTGATTGCGCATTTCCTCGCTGCCGGCTGGCGCATGGAGATGGAGCGCCCCGCGATCATGGAACTGGTCGGCGGACGGCCTGACATCCGGATAGATGGCGTGCAGTTGTGGGCGAACCCGGCGTTGGCAACTGAATGACGGAGCAGGCATGACTGATCATCCCCCCCTTGCCGCCGTGGTCTGGCCTGCGGGTCAGAAGAGTCTGCTCCTGAGGATCCTGGTTGAGGGCGGCGTGCTGCCACGCGCCGTGCTGCGTGCTTCGGCCGAGGGGGCGGGGCGGCTGATCGTCGAAACCGAGTCATTTCCGGAGGCCGTGGTCAACCGATTCGAGGCCGCCGTTGCCGCGGGCAAGGCAGAAGACAGTGCGGCGGGGTTCTACCGCTTCGCCAGCGTGTTCTTTTCGCGGCTGGCCGATTTCCGGCAGGCCTGGGCGCCGGCCGGAGGTGATGAAACGCACCTCCTGGTCGCTCGCGGGGATCTGCGGGCAGCTCCCGAGATCTGGATGCGGCGCGTCCTGGCATTCCTCGACCCGTCCGGGGTCCCCGCGGAGGAGGAAGTCCGGGCTCTTGTCCAGGTGGCCGACCAGGTCCTGAAGTCGGAACCGCCCCCTGACCTGACGGCTTTCCGTCATTACGAAGCTGATCGCTTTGCCAAGCTCGAGAGGGTGTCTCTGCGGCGGGACGTGGTTCAGGACGTCTTCCGGAAATTCATGGGCCGGGACCTGGATGAGCACGGCATCTTGCACTTTCAGGCACTTGCGAGCGTTACCCGGCTGGGTGAGGCGCTTGCCAAGACGCCGGAGTTCGCGCGCAGAAAACAGCGGTGGGCCGCTTCTTCCGCCGAGCGGACCATCATTCACCTGCACGTGCCGAAGACGGCCGGAACCAGCCTGAATGCGATCCTTTCAAGCAACTGGCCCGCGGGCAGCATCCTGGAAGCCCACACGGGAGATCTGGAGCCCCTGGAAAGCCTGTCGCAGGAAGAGCGGCGCAAGCTCCGGGTCATCCGCGGCCACCTGCAATATGGCCTGCACACGATGCTGCCCCAGGACGTGGTCTATCTCTGTGTCCTGAGGCGCCCCGGCCCAAGAATATTCAGCTTCTATCGCTACGTGCAGCGGATGACGACACACCCGCTTCATGACGTCGTCGTTCAGCAGAACCTGGGCTTCGGCGGCTTCCTCAGCCTGGCGGCCGGACAGAGACCAGACCTGCGCAACGAAATCGACAACGGCCAGATGCGGCGCATTGCGGGGCATCTGACCGCCGGGGCGATTCCCCGGATCGAGACCTTCCAGACTGCCGTGCAGCACCTCTTTGCGCCAAACATGATCTTCGGGCTGACTGAGCATTTCAGCCTGTTCCTCGCGAAGCTAGCCGAGCAGAACCTGCTTCACCTGCCCTTCGAGATGGAACAGAACGTGGCTCCGCCGGGCCCAGACTATGCCAGCGCGGTTGCTGGCTTGACGCCCGAAGAGCGGGCCGTGCATGACGATTTCTGTTCCTGGGACGAGGAACTCTACTCAATGTGCAAGACATTTCTCTTTGGACCGTCAACATCGGAAGACTGACCCCATGATCACCCCCATCCTTCTTTGCGGCGGTTCCGGCACGCGGCTCTGGCCGCTGTCGCGCAAGAGCTATCCCAAGCAATTTGCCCATATCCTGGGGGACGAGAGCCTGTTCCAGGCCTCGGCGCGGCGCTTCGTGGGGCCGGGCTTTGCCGATCCGCTGGTAGTCACCGGCAACGAGTTCCGCTTCATCGTCACCGAGCAACTGGAAGCCTGCGGCATCCGCCCGGCCGGCATCCTGATCGAGCCCGAGGGCCGCAACACCGCCCCCGCTGCCGTGGCCGCGGCGCTGGAGGTGATGCGCCGCGATCCCGAGGGGATCATGCTCCTGGTGCCCTCCGACCATGCCGTGGCCGATCCGGCCGCCTTCCGCGCCGCGGTGGAAACCGGCCTGCCCGCCGCGGAGGCCGGCCGCATCGTCACCTTCGGCATCGCCCCCTCCCGGGCCGAGACCGGCTATGGCTGGCTGGAAGCCGGCGAGCCGATCCATCCCGGCGTGCATGTGCTGACCCGTTTCGTGGAAAAGCCCGATGCTGCCCGTGCGGCCGAGCTTCTGGCGGACCCGCGCAACCTGTGGAACGCGGGCGTCTTCCTGGCCCGCGCCTCGACCCTGGTGGAGGCCTTCCGCGAGCATGCGCCCGACATCCTGGCCCGTGTCTCGGATGCGCTTGGCGCGGCCGAGACCGACCTGAACTTCACCCGCATCGACGCCGCGATCTGGTCGCGGGTGCCCGAGGATTCCATCGACTATGCGGTGATGGAAAAGGCGAAGAACGTCGCCGTCGTCCGCTTCGCCGGTCACTGGAGCGACCTGGGGGGCTGGGAATCCGTCTGGCAGGAAAGCGCGCAGGACGCTTCGGGCAATGCGCTGTCGGCCAATGCCACGGCGATCGACTGCGCCCACACGCTCCTGCGGTCGGAAGATCCGGGCATCGAACTGGTGGGCATCGGGCTGAGCAACGTGGTCGCGGTGGCCATGCGCGATGCGGTGATGGTGGCCGACATCTCGAAGGCGCAGAACGTCAAGCAGGTGGTGAAGATCCTCAAGGACCGCGGCGCCAAGCAGGCGGTGCAGTTCCCGGTCGACCACCGGCCCTGGGGCTGGTTCGAGACGCTGATCCTGGCCGATCGCTTCCAGGTCAAGCGCATCCATGTCCATCCCGGCGCATCCCTCAGCCTGCAAAGCCACGTCCATCGCTCGGAGCACTGGATTGTCGTGAAGGGCACCGCCCGGGTGACCGTGGGCGACGAGGTGAAGCTCCTGACCGAGAACCAGTCGGTCTACATCCCGCTTGGCGCCATCCACCGGATGGAGAACCCCGGCAAGGTGCCGATGGTGCTGATCGAGGTGCAGACCGGCAGCTATCTCGGCGAGGATGACATCATCCGCTACGAGGATATCTACGCCCGCAAGTGACGGCCCTTCGGTCACCGGAAGACGATCCAGGGGCGCGCCCCTGGATCTCAAGGTTGTTGCCCGCTTCAAGACCCTGCGTTACGCTGGGGTGGTGAGGATCCTGCGTTTTTTTGCAGGAATGAATGATTTTCAATTAGGAACAATGATATGGCACACGACTCTGCCCTGAATCCCCAGGATACCGTTCTGTTGTCCGACGCCTTGGGTGACGATCTGCTGTACCAGATCAACTCGATCGATAGTACGACTGTACCGGAAGAGACCGCCACCAGCTCCGATCTCGATGCGTCCGACGACGGGCTTTCGGGCGATCTCGATCCTGAACTGGTGGCTGCTCTTGGCCCGGACAGCCCGGAAGATCAGACCACGATTTCGGTGGAAGGTCCCGACCTTGGCTTCCTTCGGACCGCTGCCATCTCCGCGGCGGCGACGGGGCCGATGAGAGCCACGATCCAGGCCGAGTATTCGACCAGCGGCTGGGAATCCCAGGCCACGTCCGGCTGCGCCTGCCCGCTCTGCGGCGGCAATTCCTTCGGCGGCGGTGGCGTTTCCGGTGGGGTCGGCGCGCCCGCCGCGGCCACCACGCTGAACACGCTGGCCACCTATCTGAACGAGCGCAACACCGGCAGCGGCGGCGCCGATTTCTGGGACGATTTCTGGGGCGGCGGCAGCGATGTCTCCACCCCCTTCTGGAACCTGACGGCCTCGGGCACCAACGCCCAGAACGGGACCATCACCTTCAACGTGACCTCGGCCAACTTCTTCGACAGCAACGGCCTGGCCGGCGCCGCGCTGCAGGAGGCGATCCGCAATGCGCTGGACGTCTATGAGGACGTGCTGGGGATCAATTTCGTCGAGACGACGGACGTCAATGCCGACCTCGCCTTTGGCGACTGGGACGCCGGCTTTGCCTATGCCAACTTCGACCGTGCCTCCGATGGCTCGATCTCGCGCGCTTGGGTCAACATCGGCTCTGGCTGGTCGGGCAACGGCACGATCGGCGACTACTATTTCCACACTGCCCTGCACGAGATCGGCCACACGCTCGGCCTTGGCCACCAGGGCAACTACAATGCCGGTCAGGGCTCTCTGACCTATGGCAGCCAGGCGCAGTGGCAGAACGACACCATCCAGTACACGATGATGTCCTACTGGGCGCAGGCCAACTACACCCAGGCCGGGTATGCCGGGTCGAGCGGAGCTTTCCTGGGCGACGTGAACGTGATCGGCCCGCAGATCGTGGACTGGCTGGCGCTGGACCGCATCTACAATCCGCAGGGTTACGGCATCGATGACGGCGCCACCACCGGCAACACCACCTGGGGCTTCAACAGCACCTGGACGGATTCGGTTTCGCCGCCCGTCGAGAACACCCTGAACGACGCCTTCAGCCTGATCTCCACCCTGCTCGATACCAACACGATCTGCATCGTGGACGGCGGTGGCATCGACACGCTGGATCTGTCCGGCTTCGCGAACAACACGCTCATCGACCTGCGCGAGAATTCGGCCAGCTCGACGACGGTGTACTTCTCGAACGTCGCGGGCCTGAACGGAAACCTGTCCACGTCCGTGGGCACGGTCATCGAAAACGTGGTCGGGGGCGCCGGGGCCGAGACGATTCACGGCAACAGCGCGGCCAACGACATGCGCGGTGGCGGCGGCAACGACACGATCTACGGTTACGGCGGGGCCGACGCGATCTATGGCGATGCCGGAGCGGACTGGCTCTATGCCGGCGGCACCTCTGGCGACACCGTCTATGGCGGGGAGGGCGCCGACCGCGTCTATGGCGGCCTGAACGATCAGACCATCTACGGCGGCAACGGCAACGACACGCTTTATGGCGATGACGCTGCCCCGACCTCGACGGTTGCCGACTACATCAGCGGCGAGGGCGGTGACGACTTCGTCCTTGGCGCCAACGCGGGCGACACGATCTATGGCGGGTTGGGCAACGACTCGCTGCGCGGCGGCGGCGGCGGCGATACGATCTACGGCGATGCCGGCATCGACACCCTGCGCGGCGAAGACGGAAATGACGTGCTTTCGCCGAATTCCTCGCTCGAGACCGGCGAAATCTACGATGGCGGTGCCGGCAACGACACGCTCGATTTCTCGAACTTCGGGCTGGACTATGTGGTGAACCTGGTTTCGGGAACCTTCAGCACCGGGGCGACCTCGACCACGCTGATCGCGATCGAGGCCGTGAATGCCGGCAGCGGCAACGACACGATCTCGACCACCAACAATGGTGGCGAGACGGTCTGGGGCAACGGCGGCAACGACAGCATCGCCGGCGGGCTGAACAACCAGACGCTTTACGGCGGTGCGGGCAATGACTCGATCTATGGCGACGGGTTCACGTCCCAGAATTCGGGCGTCGGCGACTACATTGATGGTGGCGACGACAATGACCACATCGAGGGCGCGGGTGGCGCCGACACCATCCTGGGCGGCAACGGCAACGATTTCATCACCGGCGACCGCGGCTTCGTCTTCGCTGACAACGACAGCCTGGATGGCGGCGCCGGTACCGACACCGTCAGCTACCAGAACTCGACCGCGGGCGTGAACGTCACGCTGAACGGATCGTCCAACACCGGTGGTTCGGCCCAGGGCGACACGCTGGCGGGCTTCGAAGTCCTGGTCGGCTCGAGCCTCGGCGATACGCTTTATGGCGGCAGCACCTTCGGCGCCACGATCCAGGGCGGGGCGGGCAACGACTCCATCACCGGCGGGTTCTCCTCGCAGTCGCTGGAAGGCGGCGACGGCAACGACACGCTGTATGTCGGCGCGGTCGAGTTCCTTGACAGCGTCAGCGGCGGCGCCGGCATCGACACGCTGGACCACAGCGCGGTTTCTGCGGCGAACGTGAGCGGCGCGACCTTCGACTTCGCGGCCGGGGTGGGGACCGTTGGGTGGTCAGCCAATGGAACCATCACGCTGTCCGGCATCGAGGTCTACCTCGACGGCGCCGGCGGCAACATCATCGTATCGGACGGTGGCGGCAACACCTATTACGGTGGCGACGGCAACGACACGATGCGTGCCACCTCCGGGCCGGAGACCATGTATGGCGGCAATGGCACCGACGATCTCGACCTGAGCATCGGCAATTTCATCTACACCTTCGACATGACCACGGGCCTCGCCACCCAGTACTCGGGCGAGCTGTTCCTGGGCTTCGAGAACGTGACGATGGGCAGCGCCAACGACACGGTTACGGGATCGGGCGGCGCGAACATCATCAACGGCGGCGGCGGCAATGACAGCCTCGATGGCGGCGGTGCCAGCGACACGCTCTATGGCGGCGACGGCAACGATACCCTCATCGGGGGCACTGGGACCGACACGCTCTATGGCGGAGCCGGCAACGACAGGATCACCTCCGACGGCGACAGCGGCTATTATGACGGCGGCGCCGACGATGACACGATGCTTTCCGGCATCGGCGGCGAGACCATGGATGGCGGCAACGGCATCGACCTGATCGACCACCGCGCCTTCAACGGCAATTACCTGTTCGACATGACGGCCGGGACCACCAACTTTGGCGGCGAACTCTATACGAATTTCGAGAACGTGCTGATGGGGAACGGGGCCGATACGGTCACCGGCTCCGACGCAGCAAACTCGATCAATGGCGGCGGCGGCGACGATGTGCTCTCGGGCGGCGGCGGCGACGACACGATCCTGGGCGGCGCCGGAAATGACACCATCTATGGCGGTTCGAACATTGGTGGTGGCGATGTCCTCAATGGCGGCGCCGGAAATGACTACTTCGTCTATGTGTCGGGCGAGGGTTATGACAACTTCTACGGCGGTGGTGGCATCGATACCGTGGTTCTCCAGACCTTCTTCACGGACACCTATCAGGTCGACCTGCTGGCCGGGACCTTCGCCTATAATGGCGGCGCCCCGTCCCGTGACATGGTCTCCATCGAACGTGTGATCACCGGTGACAATGCGGATTCCGTGACCGGATCGACCGCGGGCAACCGGATTGAACTCGCCGGCGGCAACGACACCTCATCGGGCGGCGGCGGCAACGACCAGATCTATGGCGGCACCGGCAATGACCAGCTCTTCGGCGGCGGCGGCAATGACCAGCTCTTCGGCCTGGACGACAACGACACGCTTGATGGCAGCATCGGCGCGGATACGCTCTTCGGCGGCAATGGCAACGACAGTCTGAACGGCGGCAACGACAACGATACGCTGAATGGCGGTGCCGGCGATGACACGCTGAATGGTGGCACCGGGGCCGATGACATGACCGGGGGCGGCGGCAACGACACCTTCTATGTCGATGACCTGGGCGACACCGTGTCCGAACTCAGCGGGCCGACGCAGGGGGTTGATCTTGTCTATACCTCGATCGACCTGTCGCTGACCGTCCTGAGCGCCAATGTCGAGAACCTGTTCCTCCTGGGGGTCGGCAACATCAGCGGGACCGGAAACACGCTGGACAACACGATCACCGGCAACAGCGGTGCCAACGGGCTCAGCGGCCTGGCGGGCAACGATACCCTGATCGGTGGCAGCGGCAACGACACGGCGACCGGCGGCAACGGCAACGACAGCCTGAACGGCGGCAACGACAACGACAGCCTGAACGGTGGGGCCGGGACCGACACGCTGCTTGGCGGCAGTGGCAATGACACGATGTCGGGTGGCGCTGACGCTGACACCTTCGTGTTCGCGGGTTCCTTCGGTGTGGATGTGATCAATGATTTCGCGACCGGTGTCTTTGGCGAGGTCATCAGTCTTTCGGGTGTCGCGGCCATCGTGAGCTTTGCCGATCTCGTGGCCAATCACCTGTCGGAAGTTGCCGGCAATGCCGTAATCTCGGCCGGCGCGAATACGATCACCCTTGTCGGGGTGTCGGCGTCCAGCCTTCTGGCGGATGACTTCCTCTTCTGATCGCCGTCAGGCCCTTCCAGATGCTGCAGGCGCCCGGGGAAACCCGGGCGCCTTGCTTTGGGGGGATCACACCCGCCCCAGCACCGCCCCCAGCCAGAGAAGCGCGGTGCCAAGCCCGCTCTGGCGGTGGACCCCGAGCCTTCGCAGAGCTCGCAGCCGGGCCAGACCGGGCTGCGCCGGGCCGGACAGGCCGTCAAGCACCGCCCGCGCCTCGGGCGTCAGATCCACGGGGCTCGCGCGCAGCGCCGCAAGGTTGCCGGCGATCCAGCGCGCATAGTCATGGCCGAACAGCAGCCCGATGCGGTGCAGCAGCGCGCCCAGGCCCACGGGGGCGCCCAGGACATTCTGCCCGTGCTGGCGGTACAGAAGCACCGTCTCCTCGTCGATCAGTGCCTCGCCCCCGGCGGCCAGCACCAGAAGCGACAGCCACCAGTCCTGGAAGGCGATGCCGGGATGCCGCCCGGCCTCTCGCGCCAGCGCCAGCGCGGCGGGGTTCAGCACGCAGGAATGGCCGCTGACCATGTTCTGCACCACGGCATTGCCCAGGCTCACCGGCCCGCGCGGCCGGCGCGACCGGCCGACCGGGCGGCCCTCCTCGTCGATGTGCAGCGACTGCGCGCCATAGATCACCGGGCGGGCGGCGTCCTTCTGCCCCAGCCTGTCCAGCGCGCGGGCCAGCTTGCCGGGCAGCCAGACATCGTCCTGGTCGCAAAGCGCTGCGAACCGGCCCGGTCCCGCGGGCAAATCGGGATGGGTCAGCAGCGCGAGGAAGTTCTGTGCCGCGCCCTGCCGTGGGCCCTCGACCAACCGCACCTCGTGCCCCCTACCGGCGCCTGCGGCGAAGTCTGCGACGATCCGCCGGGTGTCATCGCCTGATCCGTCGTCACCGACCCAGAGCGACCAGTCGACATGGCTTTGCCGCGCAAGGCTCTCCAGCTGTGCCGGCAGCCAGCGTGCCCCGTTGAAGGTGGCCAGCAGGATCGACACATGCCCCGGCGCGGGCGGCGGCGAGGCAGGGCGGGCGGGCTCTGGCGACAGGACGGGCATCCCTCAGCCTCTAGACCGGAACGGCGCCGGTTTGAACCACGGCGATGCGGTGCCTGCATGGACAGGGCAGGGCGGGGCGGGCTAGATCGCCCTCGGCGGCAACAGCAGGGATGGGGCGCACAGGTGGCGGGCAGGGTAAGACGGCTCTTCCAGCGCTATGCCCTGCGGCACCTGGAACTCACCGCGCCGGGTCCGGTGCTGCGCGATGGCGCGGGGCAGGCAATCGGCCGGGTCGACCGCATCGTGCTGACGGGCGATCACCTGCGTGTCGAAGGCCATGCCGCGGCGGATGTGGTGATCCTGCATCTCGGCGGGCGCGAGCGCCGGGCGGTGCCCAGGGCCCGCGCCGGCGGGATGCCCGCCTTCCGCCTTGTGCTGCCCTTCGCGCCCGGCCGGCCCGAACTGGAACTGCGTGCCGGCGACTGGACGGGACGCGCCGCCCTGCCGGGCTTTGGCGCCCTGCGCCGCCAGGCGGCGGCTCTGGCGCTCTGGCCCGGCTTTGCCGCCCGGGGGGCGCAGGCCCTGCCCGCAGCGCTGCGCTGGCTGCGCCATCACGACATGGCCGCGCGCGAGCAGATCAAGCGCCGAATGGGCCTGAACGCGCTGGCCGACGATCTGGAACTGGACCCGGCGCTGCTGGCCCCGCCGCAAGCCGAGCCGTCTCCCGCGCTGCGGGGGCGCGTTCAGATCGTGATGCCGGTCTACCAGGCCTTCGACGACCTGACCGAGGCGCTGGACCGGCTGCGGCGCCATTCCGACCTGCCCTGGCACCTGATCCTGGTCGAGGATGCCTCGCCCGATCCGCGCATCCGGCCCTGGCTGGCCGATTGGGTGGCCCAGGTCCAGGCGGCGGGCGAGGGACGGGCCTGCCTGATCGAGAACCCGGTCAACCTGGGCTTCATCGGCGCGGTGAACCTTGGCCTGGCCCGGGCGCGGCAGCAGGCGCCGGACTCTCCGGTGGTGCTGCTGAACAGCGATGCCTTCGTGCCCGAGGGCTGGCTGTCACGGCTGGTGGCGCCGATCCTGGCTGACCCGCTGGTGGCCAGCGTCACGCCGATGTCGAACGATGCCGAACTGGCCTCGGTCCCGGCGATCTGCACCCGCACCGTGCTGGAGCCCGGCGAGGCCGATGCCATCGACGCTGTTGCGCGCAGTCTGGCCCCCGGGGGAGGTCAGGGCGCGGGCCTGGCCGAGGCGCCGACCGGCGTGGGCTTCTGCATGGCGCTGTCGCCGCGCTTCCTGGCGCGACTGCCGGGCTTCGACACCGCCTTCGGCCGCGGCTATGGCGAAGAGGTGGACTGGTGCCAGAAGGCGGTGGCGCTTGGCGGGCGGCATCTCTACCTGCCCGGCCTCTTCGTCGAACATCGTGGCGGCGCCTCCTTCGGTTCGGCTGCCAAGGCGGAACTCCTGCGCCGCAACGGTGCCGAGATCTCGCGCCGCTATCCGCAGTTCGACACCGAGGTGCAGGGTTTCCTCGGCACCGATCCGCTGGTCACCGGGCGGCTGGCGCTTGGCCTGGCCTGGGCGGCGGCGCGCGCCGGGCGGGCGCGCGTGCCGGTGCATCTGGCCCATTCCATGAAGGGCGGCGCCGAGATGGATCTGGTGCGCCGGCTGAAGGCCGAGGTCTCGGTCCGGGGCGCCGCCGTTGTGCTGCGCGTGGGCGGCACCTTCCGCTGGCAGGTCGAACTCCACAGCGCCGCGGGCGTCACCCGGGCGGGCACCAACGATTCCGATCTGGTGCTGCGGCTCCTGTCGCTCCTGCCGCGGCGGCGCATCATCTATGGCTGCGGCGTGGGCGACCCCGATCCGGTCGAGATCCCCGGCCTGCTTCTGGCCCTGGGCGCGGGGCAGCAGATCGTGGTGCAGGTGCATGACTACCTGCCCATCAGCCCCTCCTATGCGCTGGTGGGCGAGGGCGGGCTCTGGCGCGGCCTGCCGCGGCCGGGCACGACGGACCGCGCCCACATGCAGCGGCGTCCGGACGGCCGGATGGTGGATCTGGCCGAATGGCAGGCGGAATGGGGCGCGCTGATCGCGGCGGCCGCCCGCATCGAGGTCTTCAGCGAGGCCTCGGGCGAGATCATCGCCGGCATCTGGCCCGAGGTGCGCGACCGGCTGGTGCTGCGCCCGCACCGGATGCTGGCCGAGGTGCCGCGGCTTGCGCCCCCGCCCGAGGGGGCGCGACCGGTCATCGGCGTCCTGGGCAACATCGGGCCGCACAAGGGCGCGGCGGTCCTGGCCGAACTGTCGCGGCGCCTGGCGCGCAACCGTGAGGCCGATCTGGTGCTGATCGGCAATCTCGATCCGGCCCACCGGCTGGCGCGGCCCGCCCGCATCCACGGCAGCTATCGCCTGGCCGAGATCCCGGCCCTGGCCGCGCGCTATGGCATCACCTGCTGGCTCATGCCCGCCGTCTGGCCAGAGACCTTTTCCTTCGCCACGCACGAGGCGCTGGCGACCGGCCTGCCGGTCTATTGCTTCGATCTGGGCGCCCAGGGCGAGGCGGTGCGCCGTGCGGTGGCCGCGGGGGCGCCCGGTGCCGCCATTCCCCTGCCGGCCGAACGCGGCGCGGCGGTGACGGCGATCCTGGACCATGTGCTGCACCGCCGCCGGGCGCGGCCGGTTCAGCGCTGAAGCAGCAGCCGGTGATAGCGCCAGAGCAGAAAAAGCCCGGCCAGCCCGCAGGCCCCCGCGATGCTCATCACGTAAAGCGGCGAGGCATAGGGCGCATCGTAGCTGGCATAGATGCCGCGCCGGGTGATGCCGACGATGTGGATCAACGGATTGTACCAGAACCAGTCGCGCACCGGTTCGGGGACGGCATCATAGATGAACATGATCCCTGACAGGATGAACATCGGCCGCATCAGGATGGACCAGGCCTGCTGCCACAGCGGAAAGGCGGTCATCAGGAAGCAGTTCAGCACGCCGACGCCGAGCGCCAGCGCCCCGGCCAGGGCGAAGGCCAGCCCGAGCGAGGGGAAATCCAGGATCACCCGGGTGTCGAACATCAGGATGATGCCGGTGAAGACGATATAGGCGACCATCAGTTCGGTCAGGAAGTTCAGGATGAACCGCGCAAGGATCGCATCCAGATAGGTCACGCTCGGATAGGCCAGCAGCGGCCGGGAATAGTTCAGCGCCTGCGCCACCTTGGTATTGACGGTGCTGAACATCATGAAGGGCAGCATCCCCGTCGCATAGAACAGCGGAAAGCTGATGCCGAGCTGCGGGTTGCGGAACAGCACCGAGAAGATGAAGGACAGGATCGCGATGCCGCCGACCGGTTCCAGGATCGCCCAGGCATAGCCGCCTGGGGTGCGACCGTAGGAGGAACTCATCTCGCGCAGGATCAGGGCGCCGATGGAGCGGAAACTGGCAAATGGCCTGCGTCGGCCGACCCGGCGCAGGCGCGGCTCCACGGGCGGCGGCAGGGCGGCGGAAGGCGGGCTGTCGGCGGAAACCATCATTCTGTGGGCAAAACAGCGCGAACTGGGCCGAAATCCCCGAAAGGGGCAGGCCGCGGGGTGAGGCGGGATATACTTTCCCGCGCAGACTCTGTAGCAATGTCGCTACAGGAACGGAACCATCAAGTGAGGCGCGATTGCCTTCCTCCCCGCAGGATCCGGCCGGTCGCCCGGCTCCGCCTTCGCAAGATGCAGACCCCGCAGAGGCCAGGCCCCGCACCGCGCCCGCCGGGCCGCGGGTCGGCGGGGCAGTCCTGCCCGGCCCGGGTCAGCGCGGCCCGCGGCCAAGACCCGCGCAGGGCGAGGCCGGAGCCGGGCCTGCAGGCGCCGGTTCTTCTGGTCCGGGTTCTTCTGGTCCTGGCCAGCCGCGCCCGGGCGGGCGGGCGGCCCTTTCCGCCGTGCCAGATTCCCCTGCCAAGCCATCGCTTGCGGCCGCGCGCCAAAGGGCCGCGGCCGCAGGGATCGTGCCGGTGAAACCCGCCGAAACCGCGGCAGCCGCCGTGGTGACCAAGCCCGCGTCACCCGCTTCGGCCCCGCCCGGTCAGGTCGTGCCCGCAGCACAGGCGGCGTCCCAGACGGCAACTCCCACGCCAACCCCGGCAGCGGCCCGGCCTGCCCCTGCGGCTGCGCCAACGGCTGCGCCCGTGGCGGCTCCGGCGGCGGCGGGTCGGCCAGCCCCGGCCGTCTCCGTCCCGGCCGGGGCTCCGGCGGCACCGGTCGGGCCGGCCAAGGCGGCCCCGCCGGTGCCACCTGCGCCGGCGCCTGCTGCCACCGCTCCGGCCTTTCCGCCCGCAGCAAGGCCGGCCCGGTTGCATGCGAGGCACTGGCTGCTGGCCGCCAGCTTCCTTGCCATGGTGGTGCTGCCGCTGGTGGTGGCGGCCTGGTATCTTTATGCCCGTGCCGTGGACGAATATGCCTCCACCGTCGCCTTCTCGGTCCGGCGCGAAGAGCAGGGCTCGGCCCTGGAAATCTTCGGCGGCCTCTCGGCCCTGTCGGGCACTTCTTCCTCGTCAGACACGGATGTCCTTTACGAATTCCTGCAGAGCCAGAAGCTGGTCGAGGATCTGAATTCCCAGCTGGACCTGCGCGCCCTGTGGTCCGGGCCGCGCGCGGAAGACCCGGTCTTTGCCTTCGATCCATCGGGCACGATCGAGGATCTGGTGAAGTACTGGAACCGCATGGTCCAGGTGAACTATGACAGCGCCTCGGGCCTGATCGAGGTGCGGGTGCTGGCCTTCACGCCCGAGGATGCGACCCGTATCGCCCAGGGCCTGTTCGACCAGAGCGCCGACATGGTGAACGATCTCAGCGCCGTCGCGCGCGAGGATGCGATCAGCTATGCCCGCGACGACCTGACCGCGGCCGAGGACCGGCTGAGGGCCGCGCGCGAGGCGGTGACGGTGTTCCGCAACAGGAACCAGATCATCGACCCGGCGCTGGACCTGCAGTCCCAGGCGGGCCTTCTGGGAACGCTCCAGGGCCAGTTGGCCGAGGCACTGATCGAGCTTGATCTCCTGCGCGAGACGGCTGCGGCTTCGGACCCGCGCATCACGCAGCTCGAACGCCGGGTCGAGGTCATCAAGAACCGGATCGCCGCGGAACGCGACAAGCTTGGCATCGGCGTCACCGAGGCGGGCGACACGGTCTATGCCGATATCGTGGCCGAATACGAGCGCCTGACGGTGGACCGGGAATTCGCCGAGAAATCCTATGTCTCGGCCCTGGCCGCCTATGATGCCGCAAAGGCCGAGGCACGGCGCAAGAACCGCTATCTTGCCGCCCACGTCCTGCCGACCCATGCCGAAAGCTCACGCTATCCGGAACGCGGCACCATCCTTGCGGTGGTCGGGGTCTTCCTGTTCCTGGCATGGGCGATCGCCATCCTGGTCGCCTGGTCGATCAAGGACCGCCGCTAGGGCGCCCGGACCGCGCGGAATGCCATGATACGCTTCGAGAACCTCACCAAGATCTTCTCCCTGGAAGGGCGCAGGAAGACGGTGGCCGACAACATCTGCGCAACCTTCCCCGCGGGGAAGGCCGTGGCGCTTCTGGGCCGCAACGGCACGGGCAAGTCCACGCTGCTGCAGATGATCGCCGGCACCATCGAGCCCACCCGGGGCCGCATCGTCTCGACCGGCACGATCTCGTGGCCGGTGGGTTTTGCCGGGTCGTTCCACCCCGACATGTCGGGGCTGCAGAACACCCGCTTCGTGGCCCGGATCTATGGGGCGGACAGCGACGAGCTGGCCGACTTCGTCGAGGCCTTCGCCGAACTCGGGCCGCATTTCCACCTGCCGGTACGCACCTATTCCTCTGGGATGCGGTCACGGCTGGCCTTCGGCGTGTCGATGGGCATCCGCTTCGATACCTATCTGGTGGACGAGGTCACGGCCGTGGGCGATGCCGCCTTCCGGGCCCGCAGCGACCAGATCTTCCGCGAGCGGATGCGCGAGTCGGGGGCCGTGATGGTCACCCATTCCATGAGCCAGGTGCGCCAGACCTGCGATGCCGCCGCGGTGCTCGAGAACGGGCAGCTCACCTATTACGATGCGGTGGAAGAGGCGATCGCTCACCACGAACGCAACATGCGCGGCTGAGCGCTTGCGCCTGTCGCTTCTGCATTCGAGGCAAGCGCCGCTGTTGCGCCACGATTCCTTGCGCCGCCGTTAATCCCCTCCCGCGATCCTGCCCCGGTCTTTCAGGGGTGGGAGATATCGGGTGGGGACGGATCCTTTCCGGCTCGTCGGCACGCTGTCCGACGCCGGTGCGGCATGGTTTGCCGGCATCGGGACATTGGTCCTGGCGGATACCGCTTTCGGCGGCCGACTCTTCGCGCTGTCGCCGGGGGGCGACCTGCTCTTGTGGAGCGACCCGGAGACGGGTCTCTACACCGCCGGGCAGGCCGTGGTCACCACCGGCCAGGCCTGGACCGGGACGCCGCTGCTGGCGCAACTGACGCTCGGCGGGGGCCGGGCGCTTGCCATGCGCGACAGCGACGGCAACACCGTGCTGCGCTGGCTGGACGACCGGGGCGGGATTTCGGGGCCCGATGTGCTGTTGCACGGGGTGGGGGCGGTCAACCGGATCGGCAGCGCCGCGATGACCGGCGGGGCAGATCTCCTGTACTGGACCGCCCCCGGCACGCCAGGCGTCTCGCTGGCCCTGCGCTCGGCCGCGGGGGTGGTGACCCCCCTCTCGCGGCTGGCCGTGGATGGCGGCGGCGACGGCAGCGACATCTCGGACATCGCCGTCATCACCCGGGGCGGCTCGGTCTTCCTGTGCGTCGCCTCGCGCGGGGCCGACAGCGTGACCCTGCTGCAGCTTGACCGCACGAGCGGCGCGATGCTTGCAGCCACCCGCCTGAGCCCGGCCGAGAACCTGGCCGTGGACCAACCCGCACGGCTGGTCACCCTGCAGTCCGGCGGGCGCGACTATCTGCTGATCGGCGCGGCCGGGACAAGCTCGATCACCGTGGCGGAACTGACCGCCGCCGGCCGGCTGGCAGTGACCGACCAGGTGGGCGACGACCTGTTCAGCCGGTTTCAGGGAATGACTGTGCTGAAGGCCGCAACCATTGGCGACCGATCGTTCATTATCGCCGGCGGGGCCGATGACGGGCTTTCGCTGATGACGCTCTTGCCCGGCGGGCGGCTTCTGCAACTGGGGGTGATCGCCGACAGTACGGCGATGGCGCTGGACAATCCCTCGGCCCTGACGGTCCGGGCGGCGGCGGGTGGCGGGCTGGATCTTTTCGTGGCCAGCGGCAGCGAATCCGGGCTGACGCGACTGCATGTCGATACCGGCAGCCTTGCGCCGGTGCTGCGGGCCGCGGCCAGCGGCAGCAAGCTTGCGGGCGATGCGCGCAACGACCTGCTGGTCGGGGGCGCGGGGGAGGACAAGCTGGACGGCGGGGCGGGCAACGACATCCTGGTCGATGGCGCCGGCCGCGATACGCTGACCGGGGGCAGCGGCGCCGATGTCTTCGTGATGACCGCCGACGGCGCGCTGGACCGGATCGCGGGCTTCACGCCGGGCGAGGACCGGCTGGACCTGTCGGCCTATGGCCGGGTCTACAGCCGCGATGCCTTTTCCTTCCACAGCATCGCCGGCGGGGTGGAGCTGCGCTTCGGCGACGAGCGGCTGCAGCTCTTCTCGACCGATGGCCGGGGGATCGACCCGGCCAGCCTGGGCGATCGCGACCTGCTGGATCTCTGGCATATTCCGGTGGTGCCGGTCAGCACCTCCGGGGTGCGGATCGAGGGCGGGGCGGCGGCGGATCTGCTGTTCGGCACCTCGGGCAACGACACGATGACGGGCGGGGCGGGCCGCGACAGCCTGTCGGGCGGGGCGGGTGAGGATCTCGTGCTGGGGCAGGCGCAGGATGCGGGTTTCGATCCCTTCGCCGCCCAGGTCTACCGGCTGTACCGCGCGACGCTGGACCGCCCTCCCGAAGCGACGGGGCTTCTGGGGTGGAGCGGGCGGCTTGCGGCAGGCATGACGCTGCAGGAGGCTGCCGCGGGCTTTGTCGCCTCGCGCGAGTTCCAGTTGCGCTATGGCGCGACCACCGATGCCCAGTTCGTCACGCTCTTGTACAACAACGTGCTGGACCGCGCGCCCGATCCCACCGGCTTTGCCGCCTGGACCAGGGCGATGGCGAACGGCATGAGCCGCGAGCGCGTGGTGCTGGGATTTTCCGAAAGCCAGGAGTTCCGCAAGACCACAGCGCCCGAGACCCTGGGCGCCAGCCGGGCCGGCCTGCAGGCCGACTGGGCGGATGATGTCTACCGGCTGTACCGCGCGACGCTGGACCGCCCTCCCGAGGCGGCGGGACTTCTGCACTGGAGCGGGCAGATGGCCGCCGGCATGACCCCGCTCGCGGCCGCCGCGGGCTTTGTCGCCTCGCGCGAGTTCCAGCTGCGCTATGGCGCGACCACCGATGCCCAGTTCGTCACGCTCTTGTACAACAACGTGCTGGACCGCGCGCCCGATCCCACCGGCTTTGCCACCTGGACCAGGGCGATAGCGAACGGCATGAGCCGCGAGCGGGTGGTGCTGGGATTTTCCGAAAGCCAGGAGTTCCGCAAGACCACCGCCGCGGCGCTGACCGACTGGATGCGCGCCTTCCTGCCCGACGACCAGCTTTCCGTCTCGCCAGGGGCCGACCTGCTGATGGGCGGGATCGGCGCGGACAGCTTCGTGCTGGCCCCCGGCCTGGGTTCGGGCCATCGCGTCGCCGACCTGGAGCCCTGGGACCGGATCGACCTTACGGCCTTCGGCTATGCCGATGCCGCAGCGGCACTGGCCCATGTCACGACAACCGCAGCGGGGACGCTGTTCTCGGATCAGGGGGTGAGCGTGACCTTCTGCGATATTGCCCCATCGTCGATCACCGCCGAGATGCTTCTGATCTAGCCTCGATCCGGGGCACCACGCCGGAGCGGCACGACTGTGAAACCCTTAAAACGTGCCGCATTCTCATCCATACCGCTCATTATCGGCACATTTCGCGCATCACCAGGTGCTTTCCGCCAAGGCCCCATCATCCCCGATAAGTCCCTCTTATCGTGATGAAAGGGACGAGGATCGGCCACCCTATCGGGACGCCGCGCCCCGCTTCCTCAGCCAGCCCAGGAAGGCCGCGTCCGGCGCGCGCAGCTTCGGGCGGCCCGTGGCGGCCCAGACGGCGCGCCATTCCGCCTCCAGCGCATGGACGTCCCAGCCCGGCATCATCTCGCGCGCGGTTTCCAGCGTGGCGGATTTCAGCAGCGGCCCCTCGCCCGGCAGGATCACCAGGTCGCGGCGGGTGACGCGCAGGATGTCGCCCGGCTCCTCGGCCAGGCGGTATTCGGGCAGGTGATCCTCGGCCACCATGTCGCGGATCATGCGGCGGAAGACGCGCAAGGGCGAGGCCGAGCCGGATTTCTTGGCCAGCGTGCCCATGCCCACCCGCCATTCCGGCTGGCGTCCGCAATGCTTGCGCGCCAGTTCATAGACCCGCCGCTCCAGCGGTTTGCGCAGGCGGAAGTAATCGCGGCTGAGGGTCAGCACCGAATGCGACAGCACCGCGCGGTAAAGCCAGTCCGACAGGGTGACGGCAACCTGGACCATGCGGCCGCCCTTCGTGGCGCGCAGGATCTGCCAGCTTTCGATCAGGCCGAAGCCGGTGGTCGCCTCGACGCCGCCGGTCACCAGGTTCGTGGTGATGCGCGTACCCGCCAGCCGCTCGAAGGCCTCGCGCAGGCGCTGGTAGCCGTCACCGCTGGTCTCGCGGTTGGTGGCCATCATCAGGTCATGCGCCGTGAGCCGCAGCTCGCGCGAGACCGGGCGACCGGCGTTCAGCGCGGCCATCAACTGGCTGATGCAGTAGATCAGGATGTCCTTGTCGAACATCGTGGCAAGGCCGCGGACCGAGGGCACCACCGTCACCGTCACGCCGTTGTGGGCATATTCCAGCACCCGCAAATCCGGTCGGGTCGACAGCGAGAAGACCGGATGCTCCATGCTGCCGATGTCATCCTTGGGCAGCGCATCGAAGATGTCGCAGACGAAGACATCGCCGCCATGCCGGTCCGGCGCCAGCCCGCGCCGCCCCGATGCCCCCAAGCCCACCGCTGAAGCCATGATGCCCGCCTCGTGCCCCGACTGCCCCGTGCCCAGGCCCGTCTTGCTGCAGGCCTTCGTGGTTTCAGTATCACCCGGCAGGGGGCTTGCGGCCAAGCCCCGTCTTCAGCCCATCGGGGGACCGGAGTCACCGGGTCGGGGGATCGGAGTCGGTCCATCGTGGGATCAGAGTCGCCCAGCCGGACAAATGCGAATTTTTCTGCTTGTAAAACAAAAGGCTAGATGGCTCCAGGACGCGCCAGGGCTCCGTGTAACTACTAAACTAACAAAATGATAACATGGGTTGGCGAATGCCAGGCTCGGAACAAGAGACGCAGGGCATCAGCGAAAGCCTTGTATATGCTTGAGAAAATCAGCTTCTGGCCCTTGATGTCGCACTTTTTCTTTCATGTTCGCCGTTTTCCTGTATCCTGCGAAAAAACGCGAACATGAGCAGGCCATGACACGCGAATCGGCAGATGCGCCACCGCCCTATTTCAACATAAGCCCCGATGCCGCACTGGCGGATCTGGCCCCTGCCGTCGGTACCGGGACCCTGGCCGAGATCGCGGCTGCCTGCGCCCGCGGGCGGGCGGACCTTGCCTCTCGCGGACTCGGGGAAGAGGGTCGCAAGTCGCTGCGGCTGTTTTCGGCCTGGGAGATCACCCGCTATCTGATCCCCGTGGCGCCCGGCCATTTCCGCCGGGTGCTGAAGCAGAACCCCGACCTGCCGCAGGGCCGGGCGGAAACCGAGGCAGGCGCGCGCTGGTTCACCTTCGACGAGGTCCTGCGGCTGCGCGCCCATTTCGCGGCGGAAGGTTCCGCGCGGAAGGAATACCTGCCCTACCGGCCGGCGGGCCTGCCCGCCAAGATCGTGGCGGTGGCGAATTTCAAGGGCGGTGTCGGCAAGACCTCGACCTGCGCCCATCTCGCCATGTCGGCGGCGCTGGACGGCTACCGCGTGCTGGTGATCGACCTCGACAGCCAGGGCTCGATGACCTCGATCTTCGGGGGACGGGTCGCCGACGAATGGCAGACGGTCTTTCCGCTGATCGCCGGGCATTACGCGCGTCACCTGCAGGTGGAAAACCGGGCGCGTGTGGGCCGCGGCGAGGCGCCGGTGGCGCTGGATGCCACGCTGTCGGAGGCGCTGAAGATCGCGCCGGACAGCCTCGTGCAGAAGACGCACTGGCCCAACATCGACCTGATCGGCAGCCAGCTGAACCTCTACTGGGCCGAGTTCCAGATTCCGGTCTGGCGCATGCAGGCGCGGGGTTGGAAGCTGTGGGATGCGCTGGCAGAGGCTCTGGCGGAAGGCGGGCTTCTGGACCGCTATGACCTGATCTTCCTCGATACGCCGCCGGCGCTTGGCTATCTCACCATCAACGGGCTGGCGGCGGCCGACATCCTGCTGGTGCCGCTTGGCGCCTCGTTCCTGGAGTTCGACTCCACCGGCCGCTTCTTCGACATGCTGCATTCCACCTTCTCCTCAATCGAGGAGGGCGAGAACACCGCCGCCCGGGCGCTTGGCCGGCCGGAACTGGCCTTCGAATGGGATGCGGTGCGCTGCCTCGTCACGCGCTATGACGGCAGCCAGCAGGCGGAACTGTCCGGGCTGATGCAGGCCTATCTTGGCCGCAGCCTGACGCCGCAACGCCAGGACTTCACCGCGCTGATCGGCCAGGCGGGCGAGCAGGTGAACGGCATCTACGAGGCCGATTACCGCGACTTCAACCGCGACACCTATATCCGCGGCCGCGAGACCTTCGATGTCACCTGGGCGGCCTTCAAGCGTCTGCTTTACGGCATCTGGCGCCGCGACGAGCTGGAGGCGGAGGCGGCGTGATGTTTCGCGCGCGAAACGTTTCGGCCGCCGGATGGGGCGCCGTGCGCTGCGGTGACGGTGCCGAAACCGGCACAGGATCAGGCTACCGGGGCAAGGAGGGCTGAGCATGGCCAAACGCAGACGACTGACCCCGGCGCAAAGCGACTATCTGGGGGCGCCCGGTGTGCTGGAGACCAAGGCCTGGGGCGCGCCGCCCGTCCGGCCGGGGCTGGAGGCTTCGGCCATCGCACCGCCGCCCATTGCCCCCCCTCCCATTGCCCAGGTCGCGGGCGAGGCCAGCGCCGTGGCCGCCCTGGCCGAGGTGTCGGGCGCGCTGGCCGCGGCGCGGGCCGAAGGCCGGCTGGTGCAGCGGCTGGCGCTGGACGCGGTGGAGATCGACTATCTGGTGCGCGACCGCCTGGGCATCGACGCCGAGGAGATGGCGGCGCTGATGGAGTCGATCCGCCTGCACGGCCAGCGCACGCCGATCGAGGTGACCGAGACCGCCCCCGGCCGCTATGGCCTGATCTCGGGCTGGCGGCGGCTGACGGCGCTGCGGCAGTTGGCCGAGGAGACGGGCGAGGCGCGCTTCGACACGGTGCTGGCGCTTCTGCGCCGCCCCGAGACGGCGGGCGCGGCCTATGTCGCCATGGTCGAGGAAAACGAGATCCGGCTTGGCCTGTCCTATTACGAACGCGCCCGCATCACCGGTCGCGCCGTGGAACAGGGGGTCTTCGCCGATGACCGCAGCGCGCTGCAGGCGCTGTTTGCCGCCGCCAGCCGGGCGAAACGGTCGAAGATCGGGTCGTTCCTGCGCATCTGGCGGGCGCTGGACGGCAGCCTGCGCTTTCCCGCCGCCATCCCGGAACGGCTGGGCCTGGCCCTGGCGGCGCGGCTGGATGCGGATCCGGATTTTCCGGGCCAGCTGCTGCGTGATCTGGGCGCCCGTTCGGCAGCGACCGCCGAGGAGGAACTGGCCCGGCTGGCCGCCGCGCTGGAGGCTCCGGCCCCTCCCCCGGGCGCGGCCCCCCGGCCCGTAGCCAGCCCCACGCCCGATCCTGTGCCGCGTCCTGCCCCCCCCGACCCTGGAACCCGCGAGATCCGACCTGGCGTCTTCCTGCGTGTCGAAGGCGGTTTCACGCGGCCCGTGCTGATCGTTGCCGGCCCTGCCGTGGACCCAGCCTTCCGCGAGCGGCTGGAGGCCTGGCTGGCGAATCCGGACTGAAGGGCCCGGGCGAGAGCGGGAAACCCTGAAAGGGCGGTAAGGTTTCGCACAAGTTTTGACCACCTTCGGCGATCTTTTGATCGGTGGCTGCCTTGTCCGGCACGGACAGGGTTGACTTCGGGTCAGAGATCCAACCAAAAGTTCTCGCCCGTCCAAGCTAGCGGGAGCAAGCTTTCAGCCGGGCGAGTGAACTGTGACAATTTCCTGAAATTAAACAATAAATAGACCGGCGCGGGCTGCGCTTTCCGCCTCGGGCCTTCTCCCATTGTGACGACTGGACGAAGAGAATGATACTGCTTACGGGTGCAACCGGCCTTCTCGGCTCTGCCATTCGACAGAACCTCGACCGCACTGGCGGCGCCTATGTCTGCACCAGCAGGGATGCCGTCGATCTGACGGATTTCAATTCGACCCTGGCCTTCTTTCAGGAGCATCGGCCGACCTCGGTGGTGCATTCCGCGGCCCGCGTCCACGGGCTGATGGGCAACAGCCGCTTCCCGGCCGAGATCTTCGACGAGAACCTGACGATCAACTACAACGTCATCGCCGCCGGCTACCGCACCGGCGTGCGCAAGTTCAACGTCGCCAGCACCGTCGCCGCCTATCCGGGCGAGTTGACCGAGAACATCCACGAAAGCCAGTACCTGATGGGCGAGCCCCATGCCGGGGAAAGCGCCTATGCCCATTCCAAGCGGGCGATGCTGGCGCAGCTTGAGGCCTATGCCAAGCAGTACGGCATCTCCTACAGCTACGCGATCTTCACCAATCTCTATGGACCCGGTGACCGCTTCGACACCGAGAACGGCCATGTCGTGCCCTCGCTGGTGGCGAAGTTCCATCATGCGGCGCGCACCGGGACGGCGGTTCCGGTCTGGGGGCGCGGCCGGGCGCAGCGCGACTTCATCTACATCGACGATGCCGCGGCGGCGATGCTGCATGTGGCCGAGACGGGCGAGGGCAGGTTCAACATCGCCACAGGCACGACCGTGCCGATCGCCGAGGTGGTGCAGATCCTGTCCGACATCAGCGGTGTGCGCGACATCCAGTGGCAGCATGAAAAGCCCGAGGGCCAGCTGACGCGCAGCTACGATGTCTCGCGCCTGCGCGCCACCGGCTTTGCGCCCCGCTTCTCGCTGCACGAGGGGCTGGAGCGCACCTACCGCTGGTATGAGCAGAACTGGCCCGATGTCCGGACCTGAGAGGCAAGCATGGTCCCGGGGCCGGGGCTTCGCGTGAAAAGGCAGCCATGAAGAAGACGGTCTTCCTGCACATCGGCCTGCCCAAGACGGGAACCTCTCTCGTCCAGAGGCGCGGCCGGGCTTTTTTCGGGGCGGCGAACCTGATCTTCCTGCGCTTCGAATGGCTCTGCCAAGCCGGGCGACGAGAGTTCCATGCTGTGTCGGAAATGCAGGTGGCGCTCAACCGTGAACGAGACTGCGGGCTCAGGCGCCTGGCGTCGGCCTGACGCGAAACCGATCCCAGACCCCTATATTTACAAGCAGATCATGGACATGACGGCAGATCACCCGGCGGCACTGGCAAAGCTTCAGGCGTATTTCGACCAGGTTCTCGGCGAGGCAGCCGGGGCGCCGCGGCGGGCGACCATTGCGGTGCCGCTGACCTGGCCCGAGATCCGCAATGCGGAATACGAGGTGATCAAGCGCTTCTGCAATGCGGCGGAACGGATCGGGTCGCGCATCATCGTCACCGACAATAACGGCTACCCGGTCTGGTCCAGCGACGACGCGCCGGTCGACAAGACCCGCCAGCTGGGTCCGGATGACGTCGACTTCATGATCTCGCTGCACTTCGAGTCGCCGCGCCTGATCGACGTGCCCTCCTATTACGCGATCTGGCAGCCGGTCGATTTCTACTTCGATTTCGGCTACGAGCCGTCGGTCGCCAAGCTTCTGACGCATAGCGACGGCCTGTCCTGCTCGGCCGATCCGAGCGATGCGCATTTCCAGGCTCTGATGGCCTCCTGCGGACGCAACAGACCCGGCCATCTGCCCTATCTCTTCCACAGCCCCTCGGGTCCCTATTTCGAGCCGAAGATCACCGAGGAGTCACGGCTGTTCTACATCGGCATCAACTGGGAGCGCCTGGGCCAGAGCAAGAAGGGCCGCTTCCACGAACTGCTGCGGCTTCTGGACGACGAGAAGCTGATCGACATCTACGGACCGCGCACCTTCCTGGGCGCAAAGCCATGGGAGGGCTACGACTGCTATCGGGGCGAGTTGCCCTTCGACGGCAAGTCGGTGGTGCGGGCGCTGCACAACTCGGGCATCTGCCTGGCGATGTCGTCGAAGGCGCACCAGGACAGCGGGGTGATGAGCAACCGGCTGTTCGAGGGGCTGGCGGCCGGCACCGCGATCATCGCCAACCCGCATCCCTTCATCGACAAGTATTTCTCCGATCTCGTCTATCAGGTCGACGACACGGTGGGCGACGAGGAGATCTTCTTCCAGATCACGGACATCATCACCGAGATCCGTGCCGATCCGGAGGCTGCCAACGAGCGCGCCCGCAAGGGGCAGGAGCGGCTGCGCGACCTCTTCTCGCTGGAGAAATGCCTCCAGGCACTGATCACCCAGCATCCCGCCCGCACTGCCGCGCGCCGCGGCCCGGATGCGGCGCCGATCACGGTGATCTTCCCCTATGCCGGGCAGCGCCTTTCGGCGGTGCGCGAGGTGCTGGAGGACCTGAAGGCCCAGGCAGGTGTTGCCATCGAGCTGGTGCTTGTCTGGGACCCGGTCTTCGCCGAGGGCGCCGGCAAGGCGCTGATCGAGGCGGCGCAGGCCCATTTCCCGCGCGTGACCGTGATCACCGATGTCTTCCACCAGGACGCGCTGCAACCGACGCTTGGCGCCGCGCTTCATGCGGCGCGCGGCCATGTCACGACCGAGGCCTTCGCCGTTGTCAGCACCGGCGAGCGCTTCTTCCGTGACCACTTCCGCAGCCTTGCCCAGGCGCTGACGGTTCCCGGCGGCCGGGCCAGGGTTCTGGCCGCAGCCTCGGGCCAGCTGGACGAGGATTACGAGGGTGCCAAGCGCGACCTCTTCGTGCGGCGCACGGTGGCGGGGCTCAACATGCCCTCCGATCCGCGCGACGTGCTGGTCAACAGCGACCTGTGGCGCACCCCCGGCCGCTACCTGTTCAGCGCCGGCCTGCTGACTTCGGCCGGGGCCGAGGTGCTGCCGCTTCTGGACGATGGGGCGACCGGCTACCTGCTTCTGCAGACCCTGATCGGCGGGCGCGTGGCCCAGACCGGGGAGGCCGGTTACGTCCGCATCATCCCGGATGCCGTGACCAGGATGCCTTCGGCGCAGCGCATTGCCCGCCAGCAGCAGTTCCTGCGCGACACGCTGCGGTTCGACCCGTTGCCCGGCCTGCCGCCCGTGCCGCCAGTCACCGGAACAGGGCTCAACGGCGATCTGGCAGTGGCGCCCTTCGTGCCGCGCATCTTCCTGGACGAGATGATGGACGTGCGCACGGGCAGTGCGGCGCTGCAATATCTCGACACCGGCTTCTCGCATCCCGAGGCCGGGGGCATCTGGATCGATGGTGGTGTCGGCACGCTGCGCTTCCGCATCGCCAATGCCGGCAAGATCGAGGACATGCAGATCGCGCTCATGCTGGCGGGGCGTCCGGCGCTGGCCGACAACCGGCCGCAGCACGTCACCGTGGCGGTGAACGGCATGACGCTGGGCTACTTCCAGCTTTCCGCGCAGCCGGTGGCGATCACCGTGCGCCTGCCGGTCGGTCTGGCCAAGGCCGAAGTGCTGCAGGTGCGCATCATCGCCGACCATGCCGAACCGGTCCGCAATGCCGAGGGCGCCATCGTCGATCCGCGGCGCCTGGGCATCCTGCTGACCGGCGTCGGCATCTTCCGCTCGGCGAAGGTGCCGCTGCCGGAACTGGCCCCCGACCTGGACTACGACCTGCGCCGCACCGGCAACGGCCGCCCGCTGCTTGTCGAGGGCTGCTTCCCCGAGGAAGAGCTGACCTGGCTCAGCGACGGCCCGGCGCTTCTGCGGTTCCGCATCCGCGAGCGGATGCCGAAGATGCGGCTGGAACTCGATCTCATCGCCGTCAGCTCCGAGACCCAGCACGAGCCGATCGAGCTCACCTGCAAGATCAACGACATGCCGGTCGCCCGCTTCAAGGTGGGCGAGCGCATGTCCACCCATGTCATCCCGCTGCCGGCAGAGGCGATGGGAGACATGGGCAACTGCGAACTGACGCTGGAACCCAGCCATGCGGTGCGCATGTATGGCGGCAACCGCATTCTCAGCGTGGGCCTGCGCCGGCTGCGGCTGTCCAACCTTGATCCGATCGAGCCGGATGTCGAATACCTCACCACCAGCACCGGCAACGGCAAGTCCTTCCTGCGTGAGGGCTTCTCGAAGATCGAGCCGGTCGCGACCTGGATCGACGGCGACAAGGCAAGGATCGAGGGGCGGCTGGAGCCGGGCGAGTTCTCGGGCGAAGCGATGCACCTGGAGATCCGCGCCGGGTCGCGCGCCGCGGCCGATGGCGAGCCGCATCGCTGCCGGGTCATGCTGAACGGAGAGGAACTGGGCACCATCACGCTGGATCCCGTCAAGGTCATCACCGCCCGGCTGCCGCTGCCGCCCACCTTCGTCACCGACAAGGAGGCCGACCTGCGCATCGGCCTCGAGCTGGAAGCCCCGGCCTTGCCCGTGATGGATCCGGTTACCAAGAAGGTCCTCGATCCCCGTCGGCTTGGCATGAACCTGCTCGCGTTCCGTCTGGCCACGGGCGAGATCCAGCCGGAGCCGGAAGCCGATCTGGCCGCGGATGCGGACCAGACGGAAGAGGACGGTGACGAGCCCGCCAAGGCAACGAAAGGCCGCACCGAGGACGCCGGCAGCGCAAAGGCAACGAAAGGCCGGCGGACCGCTCGCGCCGGGCGCGTTTCTGGACACACCAATTCCGGGCCGGTATCGTCCGGTCCGGTCTCTGCCTCAGACAAGGAGAGCTGATCATGGCCAACGAAACTCAGGCTGCGGACGACGACAAGAAGGCCGGCAACCAGGTTGCCGCCCGGCTGGCACGGGTGCTTTATGCGCGCGCCAATCCCGGCAAGGTTTCGAAAGATGCCTGGGAAGCGGCGCGGGCCGACTATCTCAAGCAGGCCCGCCAATTGATGCGTGCCCTGGAAAAGCAGGGACTCAGCATCACGCTGGCCGCCTGATCCAGAGAGGTATCCTGCCGGATCTACGCCAGAACAGCTGAAGAAAGTCCGCACTCATGGAATCCTTCCCTGCTCGCCGCGAATCTTTCTGCGCTCAACAGACCCTGATCCGGTCCGGGACTCTTGGGCAGATGGATGAGCCTGGAAAGCTGATCTCTGGTTTCAGACACCCCTGGCCTGGTGATAAATGCGCCAAGGGACGGGATTCTGAAAAATACAGTGCATTGTATCGCCCCAAGGAGACGGGAATTTTATTTCTGTTCGGATCATCCCTGCCAGAAACTGATTTCTCCGGGGTATCCCTGCAGAACCTATGCTCCCCATTCTGTGAAATGGACAATACCGGGGAAATACTGCGAATGGCCGGCCATGAAAAAATGACCGGTTTCAACAAAGGCCAGGCGGCGGCAACTTACAGGTTGCAGGGTCGGGATCGCCTGTCTATCACACCGCCGACCGGCAAACGGGACAAAGTGGAGATCGGGGCTTTATGAAGAAGGCATTCATCACGGGCATCACCGGACAGGACGGGGCCTATCTTTCGAAGTTCCTGCTTGAGAAGGGATACGAGGTTCACGGCGGCGTCCGCCGGATTTCCCAGCCCGAGACGGTCCGTCTGGAGCAGGTCGGCGTCCTGAAGGACGTGATCATCCACGACTTCGACCTGTCGGAACCCTACAACATCGTCCGCGTGCTGCAGACGGTCGCACCGGACGAGGTCTACAACCTCGGCGCACAGAGCTTCGTCGGTTCGTCCTGGGACCTGCCGGTCTATGCTGCCGATGTGAACGGCATCGGTGTGCTGCGCATCCTGGACGCGCTGCGCACCTTTGCGCCGCAGACGCGCTTCTACCAGGCCTCGACCTCCGAGATGTTCGGCCTGGTGCAGGCCGTGCCGCAAAGCGAGACCACGCGCTTCTATCCGCGCTCGCCCTATGGCGTGGCCAAGGTCTATGGCCATTACATCACCATGAACTACCGGGAATCCTTCGGGATGCATGCCTCGTCGGGCATTCTCTTCAACCACGAGAGTCCGCTGCGCGGCAAGGAGTTCGTCACGCGCAAGATTACCCTCGCCCTGGCCCGCCTGGCCCGCGGCGGCACCGACACCCTGGTCCTTGGCAATCTTGATGCCAAGCGCGACTGGGGCTTCGCCGGCGACTATGTCAAGGGCATGTGGATGATGCTGCAGCAGCCCGAAGCCGATGACTATGTGCTGGCCACCGGGGTGACGACGCCGATCCGCGACTTCGTGCGCTTTGCCGCCGAGGCGCTCGGCATGGATCCGGTGTTCGAGGGCGAGGGCGTGGAGGAAACCGCCACCGACCGCAAGACCGGCAAGCGTATCGTCGAGATCAGCGAGAAGTTCTTCCGCCCGGCGGAAGTGGACCTGCTGATCGGCGATCCCACGAAGGCGCGCACCAGGCTGGGCTGGCAACCGGAAGTCACGGTGCGGCAACTGGCCGAGATGATGGCGAAGTCCGATTACGATGCCCTTGGCTAAGGCGCTGCGCGGGCAGGTTGCCCGCCTGGTGCATGCCATGCGGCCCTACCGGGGCAATGTCGACGGGGTCTTTGACGGGGCCCTGACCGGATGGGTTTTGCCACGCGATCCGGCCGCGGGGCCGGTTCGTGTCGGGCTTTACACCCGGCGTGGACTGCTGGCGCAGGGCGTGGCCAACATCTTCAGGGGCGACCTGAAGGAGGCCGGCATCGGCACGGGGCATCACGCCTTTGCCCTGCCGCTGCCGCCCGCGCTGTTGCGCACCATCGCCGAGGACGGCGGCCGCGTGACCGTCCGCGTCCTGGACCGCACCGAATTCATTCTGGGCAACCAGATCCTGCTTGTGCCGGGGGCGGGGGTCCTGCCTGCCGGCGCCGCCGACAGGGGAGACCCCCTGGAACGGCTGCTTTACGGCGACCTGCAGCGCTGGCGCGCGCTGCTGGAGGCCCGGGCCGGGATGTCCCTGGATTGCCTGCCGGGCGAAGCCGGCTGGCCCGACCTGCCCGCCGATGCGCCGCACCGGCGGATGTTCTCGCGCAGCGACTATCTGACCGGGGGGGAGTTGCCGCCCGGCATGACGGCCTACGGCGACTATGTGCGTTACCGCTACAAGCTGGACCGCCAGTTCGACCTCGCCGAAGAGGCCGAGACTGCGCATTTCCAGAACTGGTATGTCGCGGGCTACAGCACCCTGCGCAAGGGATTGCGCGTGCCGATGTCGCAGGAGCTGATCGCCTGGTGGAACGGGCCTGTCGTGATCCCCGGCCAGCGCACCACGATCACGCGGGCCACCTGGTCCTTCATCCTCGGTGTGCCGCCGCTTTTGCATTCGATGGATTTCGGCAATGCCAACTGGCTGGACTGGGTCACCTTCTGGTGGTCGGTGCGGCAGGCCCGCGCGATGAATGTCGAGGATTGCCTGGTGCCCGAGGCCTATGCCGAGCGCCTGCGCCGGGTGCCAGAAGCCTGGGAGGGCAAGCCCGACGCGCCGAGCGAGTTCATGCTGCGCCTTCACGCCGAGACGCCGGAACTGGCCGGCTTCGTGCTGGAAGACCGGGCGGCACGCCTGCGGCTTGGCGCGGTCATCGCGCTGATGGCAGCGCAGCGGCCCGACTACCTGCGCTTCCTGCCCGAGGGTCTTCTGGGCCGGCTCTTCGAGGGGCAGGCGCCGCTTCTGCCCGCGCTCTGGCGCGAGCTTGCCGGCGAGGGAGCGCCCGAACTGGACCGCCCCGCCTTCGAGGCGGCGCTTCGGCTGCAGGGCTTCGACCCGGTCGGGCTGCGCTTCCTGAACTTCACCGCCGGGGGCGACCGGCTGGAAGCGGCGATCCTGCCGGCCCCGCCGCGCGACGAGACGCCGGTGGATATCCAGATCATCGGCCCCTTCGAAAAGGCCTCGGGCCTGGGCCAGGCGACGCGGCTTTCGGCCGAGGTGCTGTCGCGCACCGGCTGGAGCGTGAACTGCGTCAACTTCGGCCTCGACAATCCCGCCCCCGAGGGCTTCAGCCGGGTAGGCGACCTGTCGGGCTACCGCCGCGCGAAGGTGAACCTGATCCACCTGAACGGCGAGTCGATCCCCCTGGCCTTCGCCTACCAGCCCGATGTCTTTTCGGGTGCCTACAACATCGGCTATTTCTTCTGGGAACTCGACAGCCCGGCGGCCTGCCATTACCTCGGCATGAACATGCTGGATGAGATCTGGGTCTCGACCGAATACGGCGTGTCGATCTTCCGGCCGAATGCGCCGGGGCCGGTGACCAATGTCGGCATGTGCTTCGAGGATCTGCCCGAGATCGACCGCGACGAGGCCCGTGCCTACCTGCAGCGCAAGACCGGCTTTTCGGGCCGCGAATTCGTGTTCTTCGTGGCCTTCGACAGCTTTTCCTTCGTGCAGCGCAAGAACCCGCTCGGCACGCTGAAGGCCTTTGCCCGCGCCTTCGAGGGGGTGCGCGACGTGCGGCTGGTGATCAAGACGCAGAACCGCCGCAAGGTGGCCGACCCGGCGCAACTGCGCATCTGGGAAAAGGTCGATGCCCTGGTCGCGGCAGACAAGCGCATCACGGTCATCGACGAGACGCTGAGCTATGATGACCTCTTGCGGCTGAAGAAGGGTGCGGACTGCTACATCTCGCTGCACAAGTCCGAGGGCTGGGGCTTCGGCATGATCGAGGCGATGAACCTAAAGCTGCCGGTGGTCTGCACCGCCTATTCCGGCAACATGGACTTCTGTTCGGAAGAGACCGCCTTCCTGGTGGGCTACCAGGAGGTCGAACTGGAGGACGACGACTACATCTTCGTGCTGCCGGGCCAGAAATGGGCCGAGCCCGACATCGCCGATGCAGCGCGCCAGATGCGCCTGGTGCATGACGACGCGGCGCTGCGCCAGGCCAAGGCCGAGGCCGGCCATGCCTATGTGCGCACCCATTTCTCGGCCGAGGCGATCTCGCGCCGCTATGCGGCGCGGATGGAGGAGATCATGAAGGGTCTTGAGGC
>NZ_CP069374.1 GCF_019623905.1 Neotabrizicola shimadae
ATGGAACGGCAGGGACTAATCTCGCGCTTTTTCTTTCGGACCGCCGATGGTGACCGGCAAGAGAACGCGTCAGAGGCATCATCCCCGCGGGGCCACGATGCGTGGGCTGATAATGCGACCCGCCCGGTCCATGCCCTGGTCAAATCCGTGCTGCAGGAACCGCGCTGCCTGATCGTCACCGGGTATCAGGATTTCCTGTCTTCCCTGACGATCGTGCTCGATGCGGTCCATGGTCTTGCAGAACGGCCAGAAGGCAGCATCCGCATCGTTTTCGGCTCGAACACGGACGCTCGCCGACAGTTTGGTGGTGGCGGGCGGTCAGTCGCACAGGAAGCCCGACAGTATTTTCTCGGTGCTCGGGGCCTGTCAGTCGTCGACTTGGCTGACCTTCGCGCCGTTCTCGCGATGGATGCTATTGAACGAGGCATCATCCAGTTTCGCGCTTTCGATCCAGCGCTTGCAGAGGCAAAGCTGGGTCGCAGACCGCCTATGCTGCATGCAAAGCTGATTGTCGGCGAAGGCTCTGCACTGTCGGGCAGCGCAAATTTTTCGGTCAATGGTCTGCGCCGGAACCTCGAATTCATGGACGATGCCCATGCCTGGCCGGAAATCGCGAAAGCAAGGCGCGCTGTCGCCGAGCAATTCTGGGAGATGGGCCGCGACTGGACAGAAACAGCGTTGGAGATCCTGCGCTCGCTCATCCGGCTCGTCACACCGGAGGAGGCACTAGCGAGGACCGTTCACGAAGCCACCAGCTTCACACCCTGGCGAGTTGCTGGAAATACGAGCGCAGGTCGCCCGCCGCAGCCATTTCAGGCGGACTTGGTCTATGAGGCTGCGGGCACCGTCTACGAACATGGCTTTGCTTTCGTCGAGGCCCCGACTGGGGCAGGGAAAACTGACATCGGAAAACACCTGGCAACGGTGCTGCCGGTCAGCCACGCGCAGACCGTATTCTCCTGGGGTGAGCGGGCAGATCAACAGCGCCTCGGTTCGCTCGCCTTGATCCCCGCGAGCGTATTGAAAAACTGGACGACGAATGCCCCCGCAAACTTCAAGCCGATCAAGCACAGCCACTTGTCCCGCCAGAAAAAGGACGAGGCTGCCGAGTTGGACGAGATCAACCGCGCCGTCCGCTCGTCCGCGTCAATGATCGTAGATGAAAGCCACCGGCTAAGCTCGCGTTATCTCGCGCCTTCGGCGCGCTCGCTTGTGTTCGAACGAAGCCCGGCCATTTGGACAGCCTGTCTTTCGGCCACGTTGATGGGCAACCAGGGGCTCGATGGTCTGCTCGCTTTCCATGAAAAGCGCGCCTCGATTTATGTGCCGCCTATGATCACGGATCAGATCAACCAACACATGGCCAAAGTGCGCGCTCGCGGGGAACTGGTCCGGCGTCTGGATCAGGTCAATCGTCGCATCGAAGCGCAGGGTGTGCAGGAAGACCTATTCCACAGTGCAGAGACCCTGAGGGAAGAAGTCGGTGCTATCGAACGCCAACTTGAAGCCGACGGATTGCAGATTAGCGCGCTGCAAGAGGGGCTGGCAGATGCCCTCGCGCCCTATGTGGTGCGCCGCCAGCGCGCCTGCATAGGGGAAAGCGCCAACAGAAAAAGCGGGGCATTTGTTTACCCGTTAACCCGCAGCCATCGCGAAGACACGGCACTTACCGACCAGCAGCGCCAGATCATTGCGCGGATCAAGACACTGGCCGAATGCATCACGACCGGGATCACCCTTGTGTCCGCTGATCCGCAACGCGCAGGCCAGACCGAGATCAAGTTTCACGATAAGTCGCGAATTCACATACGTAATTTCCTGGCACTGCTGCGCGCATCAATCATCTTCGCGCGCGAAGAATGGGCGCGAGAGCGCGACAGCGATGCCGACCAGCGAGGACGCGCCTCAATTGGAGAGAACCTTCGACGCGCCGAAAGGCAGAACATGCGACGACTGGCGATCCCTGAAGGTGTTCTTCCAGAAGAACTGTCGCCCGAGGTCGACGACTCCCAGACACCGATTTGCAACAGGATCACGCGCCTTCTGAACCATGCGTGCCTCGATAGCATCGACGAGACCCGCGCCGAGGTTATGCGCGATATTCTGCGCAAGCATGGTCATGCGATCTTCCTTGCGGAACGCGTCGGCGTGCTTGAAGTGTATGCGCGTCTTTTGGCGGGGGCTCGAGGCCGGGGTCCCGAGGTTTTTGTGGTGGCCCCAGGTGCGCAGATCAAACCGGGCAAAAAGATGCATCACATTCGATCCGGGGCAGAAGCGCAGGAATACTTTGGGATCGACGGGAAGCACGTCGATACGATGAAATCGCGGGCGATGTTCCTGACCTTTCAGATGGCAGAAGGGATAAATCTCCAACTCGCGCCGGCACTTGGGATTATCGGGGTGACGTCTGACGTGAAAAGCCTGATCCAAGGTTTGGGTCGGATCGACAGGATCGACAGCCCGAACTCCCGCATCCACTACCACACCTTCGATCTACCGGGCCTTGTTCTGTCGTCCGATCACAAGGCTCGCGCCCGCGTTGCCAGCATCGCTTTGCTTTCTGGGGTCGGTGCGGATGACCTGCCCTCTGAGTTGGTCGAGTTTGCTGCCGGAGACCTGACGGATCTGGTTCTCGATCAAATCAAGAAGCCAAGGACCTTGCGGTCTGGAAACTACTTCGATCAGATCGAGGGGCTGCGCCGAGCGGTGCCGCCAGAGGTGTTCGAACGTGTGCAAAGCGCCAAACCGCGCGGCCTCTGGGGCGCAGAACTGTGCCTGCTCGAATCCCGGCAACCCGTGACGATCCTGCTTCTGGGGGGGCGTACTGGCAGCCCTCAAGACCCAACCGTCTTGCCTCCTCGTCTTCTTGCAGTGCGCGACGATGGTGGGCGAGCAGAGATCATCGGAGATCAGACGGAGGCGGCGCGGCTTCTCTCGCAAGCCTATGCGGAAACACGTCACCTCGACCGTCATGATATCCGCCCTGAGTTTGCCCAGGTGAGCGCAACCTTGGACCGTTTGCGCGGCACTCTCGGCCAACTTACACACTGGGATATCCGCCCGGCACGCACTGTTTCCCTGCTAGCTTCCCTTGCGGGCTTCTTGACCGGCCGTCCTGTGACTGACGGGGGCCAGGGGCAGTTTGGCGACCTTACCTTGCCAGCGCTCGAGAAACTGGCCGAAGCCTGGGCGCACGAACTGGATGTCTTCTGGATCGAGGCAAAAGAGGCCGTAAGCCAGCGCAGCGCATCAGGGGGCGAGATCCCCGATTACCTTGGCATTGACGCGATCTACGGTGCCTTTTGCGCGCAACCCGACGAAGTGCGCGTCGCCGTCCGCGTTCGGATGCATGACCTTATTGGAGCGTGTAGGGCCCTGTCAGAAGGGGAGCCTCTGGATATCCTGAGCCGGGTCGCGGTCATCTTTGAGGCTCAGCGGTGACACGATTGCGGCCGGGCGTGGTTCTGAAGCGCACCATTCGCAGCGAAGGCGCAGTCGCTTTGTCAACGGTGGCTCAAACGTCTTCGCATTCTGGCGGTAGGCGAACGGCCCTAACCTGCCCCTTTGCTTGATGTCCTTGGCAGCAGCCGCGCACGCCCGAAAGCGGACCTTGACAGCACAGAGGTAGATTAGCACCCTCGCCTTCTGTGGCCAAACTGACGTTGGCATGTTCGATCCGCCCGCAATCCAAGCGCCATTTTCGAAGAGTGAACAAATCTGTGAAACTCGAAGACCTCGCAAAGCAATGCCAAAGCTGCACACAGAAACACCCGGTTATTGTGCTTGGGAGCGGTGCATCGATTCCTCATGGCATTCGTGGCATGGGGGACTTGGCAGTTTGGCTACGCGATAACGTGCAGGCCGAAGATGGACCGGAAATCGATGCGTGGACGCTGGTACGAACCGCCATGGCGGCGGGCGATCACTTAGAAGCAGCGCTAGAAAACAAGACCTTGCCCGACTCTCTGGTCACAAAGATTGTCCGGAGCACCTGGGATTTCATCGCGCAGGATGATTACCGCCTCCTCAAGTCAGCGATAAAGGCTGAGACGGTCTTCCCTCTCCGTTCCCTGTTCACTGGCTTGTTCCGAAGCACAAACCGCAACATCCACGTCGTAACGACAAACTATGACCGCGTCGCCGAGTATGCTGCTGACACAGGCGGCTACATACACAACACAGGGTTTCTTCCGGGTTATCTGCGACGCACCGATGGGGCGGAGAATCTGATCTTCAAACAAGGAACTAATCTGGCTCGGACGGTAACGGTCTGGAAAGTTCACGGTTCTCTCGACTGGTTTTCAGACCCACACGGGGGCGTGATGTCTCTGCCTATGACGAGCGAGTTGCCCGATGGCTTAGTTCCGCTGATCGTCACGCCCGGCGTCAGCAAGTATCAGCGGACGCACGACGAGCCCTTTCGAAGCGCAATTCAAGGTGCTGATCGCGTGCTGAGCGCCGCTAGCGCATTCATCTGCATAGGTTACGGTTTTCGCGATAGCCATATCCATCCGAAGCTGGTGACTCGCTGCCGCGTGCATGATGCTCCGATCTTGGTGGCGGCGCGGACCCTGACGCCCGAAGCGAAAGCCTTTCTGAAGAACAACGCGGGGCGTCATTACCTCGCGCTCGAAAATCATAATGATGGAACAATGGTATATAACCGCGACAACCCTGATGGCGTGGTTGTGACCGGAGGTAAGTACTGGGAGTTGTCGACAATGAACGACCTGATTGGCTTTTAGGAGATAGAGGTGGGCATTCTAGATTTCAATGATGATGAAAGCCTTGGCAAGATTATTGCTGTAGACACGGCTACAGTTACAGTGCGAGTCGATGAACTTGAACGTCTCAAACGGATTCAGGTGAATCGGTTGACGGCGATCAGAAGTTCGAAGGCCGGGCAGCACCTGATTGGGATAGTTTCACGCATCACGCGCAAGGCAGGCGACGAAACAGAAATTATTGGAGCTGAGGAAGATCCGGAAGCCGTGCTTCCAGAGAACAACCTCGTGCGGCTCGCTCTGATTGGGACCCTCGTCGATAAGGAAGGTCTGAAACAGAACATATTCAAGCGCACACTCGAGACTGTGCCGGAAATCGATGCGGATTGCTTTTCCGTGGAAGGCCAGCGCCTGACAGACTTCATGCAAGTCATTTCTCAGGTTTCGGGCGACGGTCCTCAGCTTGATCTTGGCCGCTATGCACTGGACGAGGATGCTCGGGCGTTCTTGAACGGAAATCGTCTTTTCCAGCGCCATGCTATCGTCGTTGGAAGCACGGGAAGTGGTAAGTCTTACACAACTGCGCGGCTACTAGACCAAATTGCTGAGCTTCCGCAAGCCAACGCAATTCTGTTCGATATCCATGGTGAGTATCAGACTCTGGATAGCGATGAATTCCGGCATCTGCGAATCGCTGGACCTGGAGATATTGGACAGGATCGCGGACTGACGGATGGCGTTCTGCATCTCCCGTTCTGGCTTCTCGGCTATGAGGCATTGATCTCCCTGTTCGTTGACCGATCTGATCAGAACGCCCCGAACCAAGCCATGCTGATGACGCGCTGCATCACCGACGCAAAGCGAGCAATGCTTGATCCGGAGCAGCACGCCGATATTCGCGCAAACTTCACCATCGATAGTCCGGTACCTTTTAACATCGACAACGTTTACGAGGACCTTGCGCGATTGAACCAGGAAATGGTGCAGGGTGCACGTGGCGAGAAACAGGGGCCGTACTTTGACAAGCTGAGTCGTTTGATCGCACGATTTGAAGCCAAGCGAAATGATCGCCGCCTCGGGTTCATATTCCAACCGCCTGATGCATGCATGGATATGGCTTGGCTTTCTGAGATTACGCACTTACTCATCGGTGGGCGCGGATCGCAGGGCGATGGAAAGGGTGGAATCAAGATCATTAACTTCTCGGAAGTGCCGTCCGATATTCTTCCGCTCATGGTGAGTTTGATTGCTCGTCTTATTTTTGCTGTTAGCCAGTGGACGCCGCCGAAGAGTCGTCATCCAATCGCATTATTCTGTGATGAAGCGCATTTGTATATCCCCGAGCGTGCACCGTCGGAGTCCGCCGATGAGATTTCGGTTGGAATCTTCGAGCGAATTGCCAAAGAGGGACGGAAATATGGGGTCGGGCTGGTTGTCATTAGTCAGAGACCCGCCGAGGTCAACCGGACTGTCCTTAGCCAATGCAACAACGTTATCGCTATGCGATTGACGAACGGTGATGATCAATCCGTTATCAGAAGGTTGCTGCCTGACAGCCTCGGAGGCTTTGGTGATCTCCTTCCGGTCCTTGATATCGGGGAAGCACTAGTGGTTGGTGACGCCAGCTTGCTACCGACACGTGTGATCGTGTCTGCGCCACGCTTCAAACCCAATAGTGCGACAGTTGATTTCTGGGATCGTTGGCGTGATGCAGAGCCGGTTGCGGGAACAGGAGATGCCGTCCTCTCTTGGCGACGACAGAGTAACCAATAGTCCTGGGAGCGGAGACCGCAGCTCATGCTCATATCGTGTTTTCGTAGGGGCAGAGCTGTATCCTCTCAGAAGCGCGAAGTGAACGTCCGAAATATGGTCGATCAGTTGGTTCGTCCGCATTCACAGTGAACGGGCTTTGTTTCGGCGATACAGGTGTAGAGCTTTAGGTCTCCGTGCGACGAATGAGAGACGCGGGAGGAATTAGTGGCGAAACTGAGAGATCTTGAAATATCTGATCGGCAGCGCGAAGATTCTGTCGCGATACTGGTTGGTCCGAATGGATCTGGGAAAAGTACATTCCTTCGGGCCCTAGCAGAGTCTTACCGTCATGAGAACGTTATCGCCGTGTCGAACACGCCCCATGACCGGTTCGCTAGGATGCGAGGGATTCGGCGTATCTCCGCTGGTCGGCCCGATCATACGCCGCCCAATATCGTGAAGCGCGCGGTCGCACGTTCGCTCGATGCAGACGACTCCTCGTTCCATCAGATCAGCGCGATCATGGATTATTGCGGCTATGCCCCGCGCTTCGGGTTCCGGATCGAGAAGGCCAAACATTTCGGATCGTCATTCGATGATCTGCAGTGGAAGTTGGATAGTACCCGCAGCGGTGCCACCGTTGAAGATGTGGCATGGGATGGCGAACCGGACTACGTTGAGCAACTGCATCGCGCACTCGCTTTCCTTAGTCGCCACGACCCCAGGGAGTTCGTCTGGATCGATGCCACCCGCTCCGCGTTCGAGTTCAGCCTTGCGCGAGAGTTTGTCGCCGTGCTGCGCTGCGAGGCAATCCTCCGCCGCCTCAAGGTCATTGGTCTTTTGGAGGTCATGCTCCAGCGCGAAGATCCACGCCACACAGTGATCGAGATGCGTCTGGCGAGTTCAGGCCAGCTCGCTCTGATTTCGTCGCTGCTGTTCCTTATCACTGAGGCCGGCCGCGGTGCGATCATCCTAGTCGACGAGCCGGAGAACAGCCTTCACCCTAGCTGGCAGCGCGAGTATGTAGACAAGCTCATGGCCGCTATGGCTTATCGTAACGCAACTCTCATCGTAGCCACTCATGCGCCACTGGTGGTCACCGGCGCACTTAGTGACGCTCCCAACAAGGTATCAGTGTTCCGCGTGCGGGACGGGCGGCCCGCGCGCCTCGAGATCGACGCGTCGGCTGCGCCGAACAGTATAGAGGAGATACTTTGGGAGGCATTTGGGGTCGTCACGCCAGCCAATCACTTCGTCAGCGAAGAAATCGTCCGAGCGATCTCGCGCTTCGAGAAGGACGAGACCGGCAAGGAAGAGGTTCTTCAACTGATCGGTGCGCTCGAGGAGCGCAGCTTCGACGATCAGCAGCATCGCTTTTTTGAGGCCGTGCGCAAGCTTGTCGATAAGGTTGAACGGGCGAAGGCTGGTATTGACGACGGAGATGATGGCTTTGCCTGATCCTTACGTGCCCAGCCTCGACACCTGTGTATTCACGGAGGACGAAAAGGCAGCAATCGCCAAGGCGATCGCGACGCAGAAGCCGTGGGATTGGAAGCCCGGAGGTGCAGAAGAGGCAAACCTTGTCGCCGCGAAGGTCAAGATTCGCGATCTTCATCGCGCTCGTCATGGTGACCGATGCTGTTACTGCAGATTTCCGCTTCATGGTGGCGGACATTTCATCGTCGATCCCGAACATGTCCTGCCCAAGTCGCTCGCTGCCTACCGCCCTCTTGCTTACACTGTTTGGAATCTCGGCATTGCATGCAAGCGCTGCAATATGCAGTACAAGCGTGCCAAAATTGACTTCGTGGTCGACGCAGTCTCTGCAGCAGCACTCCAAGACAGCGCCAACTATCGACTGGTCCATCCAAACTTCGATCTCTACAAGGAGCACATTTCGATCAGCATCGAGATGAACGACGACGTGACCCTGATTAAGTATACGAAGCAACCGGGAAGCGAGAAGGGCCCATACACCTACGACTACTTCAATCTTAAGGAGCGGGAGGTCGGTAGCTTTGATGCGGCGCAAGGACTCGATGTTCCTGACGACCTCGGGAAAGGCGCCCAAGAGGCGCAGGAACTTGCACGCAAGTTTGGCCAGTAGCGCGACAACTGGTCCACAAAACCCGGACGAGGAACCCGTTGCAGATTCTCTCAGCCGACAGGATAGCGTGGCTTTGCTACCAGGTTTCAATTAGCCGATCATTTGTCTCGACGGATCTTGTTGCTATCGTGAATTTCTGAGTACCCCAAGCTGCGCTGCCGACACACCAATCGCCGCCCATTGCTGCGGGACCAACTTAGATCGCGCTGCAAATCGCCCGACTGTCTGATCCCATGAAGTGAAGCGGCTGCCGGGCAGCAGCGCCGACAGACCGCCTCCCGCCCGAACTTGCCGCCTGCGACGCCCGAACCGTTCACCGTCAGTCGCAAGGTTGAACCGCGCTTTCTGACGGGTGGAAACCGCATTGGCGCGGAGACTGGGAAGGGTCGCATGGGTTTGCCTCGGCGCGTAGGTGGCGACGTGGATGTTGTTGGCCTGAAGGAAGGCCCACATCCGATTTGTTGGATACGCCGCCGTCCACCGACGCGGGAAATCAGCCAGTTGCGCGGCGTTTTCCTGTCAAACCCCCTACGGGAAATCAAGCACTTAGGGGGCGATTGTCAAACCGGTTTTCGGGCGATCTAGGCCAAAGAAAAACCGTCGAGGGGGCGGCCACCCACCTCGACGGCGCATTCGAAGTCACTGTCCTGACAGATTACCAAAGCGCAGACTCCGGCGCAATCACCGGGGGCCTGCATGTCTGACATTCTGCCCTTCTGCCAGGTCAAGCTGCAGTACCTTCTCGACCTCGTCCTCGACCAGTCGCTTGACGATAACGCCTTCCGCATTGCCGCCTATCTGGCGCTGACCCATGCCGACCATGACACCGGCGAATGCCATCCGTCGTTCGAGACGATCGGCACGGCGCTCGGGCGGCATGCGAAATCGGTGAAGCGCGCCCTGAACAAGCCCGAGATGGCGCGCCACTTGACGGTCGTGCGCGGCACCAATCGCGGCAATGCCTCGCGCTACCGCCCCACCGAAGCTGCCCTGCGGCGTGCCACGCAGCGGCGGCGGGAGGGGGACAAGATCGTCCCCCTTTCCCGGGCGAAAGGGGGACAATCCTGTCCGCCCGAGGGGACATATCTGTCCGGAAAAGGGGGGCAGGAACGCCCCCCGAACAAAGAAAAGGAACTTAAACCAAGAACGGCCGCTGCCGCGCCGGATTTGCCCGAGAAGGGGCAATCCGGCACAGCCACGGCCCGCAGCGCGCCGCCCTCACCGCTGGTCTTCGTGCCGCAAGGCATCTGCTTTGCCCGCGACTGGAACGACCGTCTGGCGCAGGAAGGGCTGGCCACGCTCGACCGAAACCTGCCCTTGGTGGTGAACGGCCATCATCGCGGCTTCTGGGTTCCGGCCCGAAGTCCCGCGCCAAGGGGAAGCCCGGAATGGCGGGATCAGGTGCGACGGCTGCGCTGTCTTGCCGGGAAGGAATCCGGGCAGATGGAGCAGCGTCATGCGGGATGAGCAGGGAGCAAGGCGACCCGTGTCATACGCTGGCGCTGCTGACACGGGGCCTTGCGAGGGGGGGGCAAGCCTCCCCTTCGAACCCCACCGGCGCGGGCGCGGCCCGCGAAAGGCCCGCGCTGACGGACACTTTCGTGTTCCGCTGCACGGCGGCCGAGAAGGCCGAGCTTCGACAAAAGGCCGAAGCGGCGGGCGTCCCGGTGGCGACCCTTCTGCGCGAGGCCCTTGGCCGCACGGATGCCCGCCGCCGAAAGCCCGCCCCGCGCGTCGATCCGGCGCTGGTGCTGGCCGTCGGGCGCATCGGCGGCAACCTCAACCAGATCGCCCGCTGGCTGAACCGCGCCCATGCCGCTGGCCTTACCCCGACGGTCGACGCGGTCGAGGTCGCCCGCCGCCTTCTGTCCGTCGAGCGTCAGCTTGCCCAGATCCTCGCCCAGGGCCGCGAATGCTGATCAAATTCTTCCCCAACGGCCAGGGGCGCGGGTCCGGCCCCGTCGGCTACCTGATCGCGGATCAGGTGCTGGCCTACGATGCCAACCGCGACCTGATTCGCGATGCCGCTGGCCAGCCCACGCACACGGTCCGCGACCCACACCCCGAAGTCCTACGCGGCAACCCCGACCGGACCGAGGCGCTGATCGACGCCAGCCATCACGCGTGGACCTACCGCGCCGGTGTCATCAGCTTCGCCGCCGATGACGCCCCGACCGAGGCGCAACAGGCCAAGGTCATGGACGGCTTCGAAAAGCTTGCCTTCGCGGGCCTCCACCCCGAGCAGTTCGACATCCTGTGGGTCCGCCACAGCCACGAAGGCCGCGTCGAGCTGCACTTCTGCACCCCTCGCCTCGACCTGTCCTCTGGCCGCAGCCTGAACATCGCCCCGCCCGGCTATCAGACCGCCTTCGACTCCTTTCGCGATCTGATGAACCAGACCCACGGCTGGGCCGACCCGATGGACGCCCACCGTGCGCAGGAGGTGCAGCCCGTCCTTGAAACCCCTCAGCGCGCCAAGACCCGCGAGGAGGTCCATGCATGGATCCTCGACGAAGTTTCCGTGGGCACCATCACCGACCGCGCCAGCATGGTCGCCCTGATGACCGATGTCGGCTTCACCGTCCCGCGTGCGGGCAAGGAATACCTCACCGTGCAAGACCCCGACACAGGCGAGCGCTGGCGACTGAAAGGAGATATCTTCCATGACGACTGGAAGGCCGACCCCACGGCTCAGCGAGAGGCTGAACGCGGATCTGGAAGCCCTGCGGCACGAGAACGCCGCCTTGATGGCATCCCAGCTGCAGAGCTTCAGGCGCGATTTGACGGCCATTGCGACGCACGCGCGGGATACAATCGAGGCCGATACCCGCATGTTTCTGCACGCGACCTCGGGCACAATGCAGAGCTTTCAGCACCAGATCACGCGCTGGATGACTTTGGCGCCGGTGATCCTGCTGGCGACCGCGACCGCCGCGATCACGGCGCTGCTCGTGCTGAGCTGGTTCTGGAGCGCGATGCTGTCGAAGTCGGAACTGACGCGCCTTGGCTTGCAGCGGATCGACCAGGGCGGGACGACCTACCTTCTGACCGACCCGGCCCGTGCGAGTATTCAGACATGCGCGATCAGCGATCAGAGATCGGTGTTGTGCATTCAGATAAAGGAGAAATGAATGCAGACCCCGCTGACAGCGCTGGAGCGCGAATTGCTTGGCTACGTCGAACGGTTGGCGACAGCCTCCGAAACCTCTGCACAGGCCTTGCGCGCCTTGGAAGCGCGCTCGACCAACCGGCTGGGGCTGAGGATGGATGGATTGGTCGATTGCGTGGCGCTGCTCATTCAGTCGCAGATCGAGTCCATGACGGCCTTGCGTGGCTTGCTGAGCGAAGCCGCGAACTACAGGGCGATCGACAGGCAGTTGAGCGAGAGCTTGAAGCAAGCGAAGGCCGCCGAAGAACGGCTGAAGCGGCGCTGAGGGAACGGGACTGGGGGCATGAGCTGTAGCAGGGGCAGGAAACGGAACTTGAAACGGAACATGTAGCGGAACATACCGGGGTCTGCCTGCGATTTGACTGCAGATTTTTTCCCTATTTTGTTGATGTTAAGCGCGCTAAGCTCCTTGCCGAGTCCGGAACATGAACCGGAACTCTAACAGGGCCGCCGGGCCTTGCATCTAGGGGCGCCATGTCGACCGATACTTTAACAGACAAGGGCGAAGCGATCACCATCGTAGAGCCGCTGATCCCTGAGGAAGCGTCAAGGTATCGCGCTCCCCTGAACGACCTCGCCGTCGAACTCGCCAGCCAGTCGTCAGGGCTGCGATCGTCCTTGCCTGAAGGCATCTGCGCGCCGCTGGCCGATCTCGTCCGGTCGATGAACTGCTACTACTCGAACCTGATCGAAGGCCACAACACCCACCCGATCGACATCGAGCGCGCCCTGAACAAGGATTTCAGCGCCGATGCCGAGAAACGGAACCTGCAGCTTGAAGCCGTCGCCCACATCGAGGTGCAGCGCTGGATCGACACGGGCGGCCTGACCGACCACCCGCTTGCGCCGGAGAGCTTGCGCGAAATCCACCGCCGCTTCTGTCAGAACCTGCCCCAGGAACTGCTCGTCGTGCACAGACCGGACGGCACAGAGCTTCCCATAGTCCCCGGCGTATTCCGCACGGACTTTGTCCAGGTCGGAAAGCACGTCGCCCCCAGCCCCGGCGCCGTGCCGCGCCTTCTGGCGCACATGCGCAAGATGTACGGGTTGCAGGGCCGAAGCGGCGCGATCATCGCCACAGCCTGCGCCCATCATCGCCTTGTGTGGGTCCACCCGTTCGTCGACCTGAACGGCCGCGTCTCGCGCATGGTCGCCCACGCCATGCTGCGCGAAAGCGTTGGCTCCGAAGGCCTGTGGTCTGCCGCACGGGGCCTCGCCCGGCGCGACGCTGAATACAAGCAGCGCCTCATGGCAGCCGACGAACCCCGCCACGGCGGCGCTGACGGCCGAGGCAACCTCTCCGAACAGCGCTTGGCCGAATTCGCGAGTTTCTTCCTTGAGGCCTGCATCGACCAGGTCCGCTTCATGCAAACCCTGATGCAACCGCAACGCCTGCGCGAACGGATCATGGCCTGGTGCAAAGCCGAGATGGCCAAGGGCACGCTTTCCAAGGGCGCAGACATCGTCATGCGCGAAGCGCTGATGTCCGGCGAGCTTGAACGCGGGGCACTGCCCGGGCTTCTCGGCGTCAGCGACCGTCAGGCGCGAAAGGTAACGGCAGAACTGCTGGCGGTGGGGGCGCTGAAGTCAGACACCCAACGCGCGCCTTTGCGGCTGAGCTTTCCTGCTAGGCTGGCAAGCGACTGGATGCCGGGGTTGTTTCCGGAAAGGTAAATCTGAACATTCAACAACATGAACTGCCCAAACCTGCCATTCCTTTGTGTATGTGTTGCTGCGGCGCAGCTTTACGAAATCAGACATTCGAGACTCCTTGGACATCTGTGGCTGTTCTGGTGCTGAGTGCTCCGGTCTGTGCGATGGCGGTGGGGAGGAGCGGCATTTTCAGAGGCGGTAGGACTGGGATTGGCGGCTGATCCGGACGCACCAACCGATTTGTTCAAACAAACCAAGTGCCTGGACAAGGTTCATCCTATAACGTCCAATGGCGGCGTAGTCTTGTGTTCCAAGGATCTCCGTGTCTGACCCACGCATGTCTTGTCCGATCTGTTTGCGCCGAGAGGCTGGGTTGATCCCGGCGCCGCGTCATGTAACGACATGGGATGAGCTGAACGGACCGGAACAGATGGCGATGCTGGCTGACGTGGGCGCAGCACTTGGGCGCGGCACTCCGGGCTTTGTCGCTTCATCGGCACATGACCATTTCCATCTCAGGGAAGGATCCGGGTCGCGTCTGACGACCGGGGGGCGTGACCCGCTTTTGCCTTTGCTCACTGAAAGACTGGATACAGCGAAGTCTGTCGACCTCGCCATTGCCTTCGCAATGGACAGCGGTGTGGCACTCCTTGAGCCTTGGTTCCGTGAGATGCTGGCGCGGGGTGGTCGGCTGAGGATTGTCGTGGGCGATTACCTCGAAACGACCGATCCAACGGCTCTAGCGCGCTTATTGGACCTAGAAGGGGCGGAGCTGTTCGTTTTCGAAACCGGCGGTCTCAGTTTTCACCCAAAGGCCTGGTTGTTCCGTGCTGCGGATGCGCGGGGGGCAGCGATTGTCGGAAGCTCGAACCTTTCGCAGTCGGCGCTGACCGAGGGGGTAGAGTGGAATCTGCATTCCGAAGATGCCGCTGACAGTGTCGCCGCGGCTTTCGAAGACCTGGTGGCACGCCCAGAGGTTAAGCCCCTGACTTCTGCCTGGATCGACGCCTATGCCAATCGCCGCAGAGCGCGGCCGATGCCCGAGTTCACTGCCCGCGTGGTGGCCGAGGAAGGCCCACCGCCAGAGCCGCATTCCATCCAGCAAGAAGCGTTGGAGGCCCTAACGCTGAGCCGATCGAACGGCCACCGCGCCGGTTTGGTCGTGCTAGCGACAGGCCTCGGCAAAACTTGGTTGGCCGCCTTCGACACGATCCGAGCCAAGGCCGGCCGCATCCTTTTCGTGGCCCATCGCGACGAGATCCTGACGCAGGCAATGGCGGCCTTTCGGAAGGTGCGACCAGAGGCCAAGCTGGGCCGCTACACAGGCACCGAGAAAGAGGCGGATGCGGAAATCCTCTTTGCCTCGGTCCAGACGTTGGGCCGCATCGGTCACTTGCGCCAATTCGACCCCGACCATTTCGATTACATCGTCGTGGACGAGTTCCACCACGCCGCCGCCAGCACCTATCAGAAGCTGATCTCCCATTTCACGCCCCGTTTCCTTCTGGGTCTGACTGCTACGCCAGACCGGACAGACGGTGCTGACCTGCTGGGGCTATGTGGTGAAAACCTTGTATATCAATGCGACCTGTTTCGCGGGATCGACGCGGGGCATCTGTCGCCATTCCACTATTTCGGTGTGCCGGACGATGTCGACTATGCGCAGATCCCATGGCGGTCTGGGCAATTCGATCCAACCGCACTTGACGCCGCCCTGGCGACGGAAGCGCGGGCACTGAATGCGCTGGAACAGCATCGCAAGCGTGCAAGCGGTCCCGCGATCGGCTTTTGCTGCTCGATGCGCCATGCCGACTATATGGCGGATTACTTCCGCTCGGCCGGGCTGAAGGCCGTTGCCGTCCACTCGGGCCAAAGCTCGGCCCCGCGGGCAAGCTCTCTGGCCGCGCTGGGTAGGGGCGAGATCGATATCCTGTTCGCGGTCGACATGTTCAACGAAGGCGTCGACGTGCCTGAAATCGGCACCGTCCTGATGCTGCGCCCAACCGAAAGCGCGATCATCTGGCTACAGCAGCTTGGTCGCGGCCTGCGGCGCGTCGAAGGTAAGGTGCTGCAGGTGATCGACTACATCGGCAACCACCGCAGCTTTCTTACCAAGGTTGCCACCCTTCTGCAGGCGGGCGCGGGAGATCGTTCGATTTCGACCAAGTTGGAGGCGTTGCAGGCCGGCGAGTTCCAGATGCCGAAAGGCTGCGAGATCACTTATGAGCTGCAGGTCGTCGACATCCTGCGCACTCTCCTTCGCCCGAAAGAAGGCACGGCAGAGCTTGAAGCCTTTTACATCGACTTCCGGGACCGGAGCGGCATCCGTCCCACGGCTGTCGAAGTCTTCCGCAATGGCTTCGACCCTCGCGCTTCGGGCCATGGTGGTTGGTTCGACTTCGTCCGCGACATGGGTGATGCAGTCCCCGTACGGCCCTTTGCCACCCATGGTCGGCTGCTGCACGAGATGGAACGCCCGCGCGGTTTGTCTCGTGCCGCGTTGACCGGCCTGCGCGACATCGTTGCCGGGCGGCAACCGACCGAAGGGGCCGAAGACCTCGCATTCAACCCGCACCTCGCCCAAAACGGCGCAATCCTGCGCCTAACGCGCCCTGACGCATCAGGCGAATTGGAACCTCTTGCGCGTGAGTTGATCGAATGGCGGCTGGCCGAGACGCCCCTTGCCAGGGAAGCGGCCGAAGGGTCAGCCACTATCGTCGGCAAGCCACAGTCGCTGGAGCTTTGGCAGCGCTACTACGTGCCAGAGATCGCAGAGTTCTTCGGCGAAGAGTACAAGCAAAACCTCTGGCGAACCGGGATGAAGGCATTGCCGGAGAAGAAGATCATGATTCTTCTGGCAAATGTCTCGACCCAGGACCTGACCTACGAAAATGCATTCCTCAGCCCGTCCCGGCTGAATTGGTTCAGCCAGAACCAGACGCGCCAGAACAGCAAGCATGGCCGCGTCATCAGCGGTGAGGAAGGCCATGATGTCCACCTGTTCGTCCGCCGCGGCAACAAGGTGAACGGCAAGGTCAACCCCTTCATCTATTGCGGGCAGCCGAAGTTTGTCGACTGGACAGGGGAGAAACCGATCGAAGTGACCTGGGAATTGCCAGTTCCCGCCCCGCGTGCGCTTTGGGCAGAGCTTGGAATTACTGAAGATGATTGATCGCCATACCGCGCACTCACAAGCCGTCGCCGGCAAGGCGATCGATAAAGGGCGATAAGGAAAGAG